>DATGGJ010000736.1:0-4955 GCA_035308585.1 Terriglobales bacterium | reverse complement strand
GGGGAAGCGCCGATGGAGGCCGCGTTCAACGGAGCCCGCGAAATCGGCTTCACCATCGTTTCCATGACCCTTTCGCTGGCCGCCGTGTTCATTCCCGTGCTCTTCATGGGCGGAATCCTGGGCCGCCTGCTGCACGAGTTCGCCCTGACCATCACTTCCGCCATCCTGGTTTCGGGGCTGGTCTCCCTGAGTCTTACCCCCATGCTGGCCAGCCGTTTTTTGCGGCCCTACGAGTCGCGGCGGCACGGCCGCTTCTACCAGGCCTGTGAGGCGGCCTTCGACGGAATGCTGAACGCCTACGGGCGCACGCTCTCCGGCGTCATGCGCCACCGCCTGGCCACGCTGGTGTTATCCTTCGCTATCCTGATCGCCACCTTCTACCTCTTCTACGCCATTCCCAAGGGGTTTCTGCCCAGCGAAGACACCGGGCAGATGTTCGCCATAACGGAAGCGGCGCAGGGCATCTCCTTTGACAGCATGGTGCGGCACCAGCAGGCGGCGGCGCGCATCCTGCAGGACAGCCCCTATGTGGAGCGCTTCATGTCGGCGGCGGGCACGGGAGCGGGCAATGCCGGGCGCTTTTTCCTTCGCCTGCAGCCGCGCAGCCAGCGCCCGCACGTGGATAAGGTGATGCAGCAGCTGCGCCCGCAACTGGCCCAGGTGCCGGGAATCCAGGTTTACCTGCAGAACCCGCCGCCCATTCGCATCGGCGGCATGTTGACCAAGAGCCAGTACCAATTCACCCTGCAGGACCCCGACACCGCCGAGCTCTACGCCAGCGCGCAGCAGCTGGAGGCCAGGCTGCAGAAGCTGCCCGGCCTGCAGGATGTGACCAGCGACCTGCAGCTGAAAAACCCGCAACTGCGGGTCCAGATTGAGCGCGACAAAGCATCGGCGCTGGGGATCACCGCGCAACAGGTGGAGGACGCGCTGAACAGCGCCTATGGCGCGCGCCAGATCTCCACCATCTACGCTCCCAATAACGCCTACAAGGTGATGGTGGAGCTGGCCGACGAGTACCAGATGGATCCCAACGCGCTGGCCTATCTTTACGTGCGCTCTAAAACCGGGCAAGTCATTCCGCTGCACACAGTGGCCCAGTTGTCGCGCACCCTGGGGCCGCTCACCGTCAACCATCTTGGCCAGCTGCCGGCGGTGACCATTTCCTTCGATACCAGGCCGGGGGTTGCCCTTGGCGAAGCGGTCGCGCAAGTTAACCGGGTGGCGCGCGAGGTGCTTCCCGCCACCGTGACCACCGGTTTTCAAGGCACCGCCCAGGCTTTTCAGTCCTCCGTGCGCGGCCTGGGAGTGTTGCTGCTGGCGGCCATTCTGGTCATTTACATCGTGCTCGGCATTCTTTACGAGAGCTTTATCCATCCCCTTACTATCCTTTCGGGCTTGCCTTCGGCGGGTTTTGGCGCCCTGCTCACCCTCATGCTGTTCCACATGGACCTGAACGTTTACGCCTTTGTGGGGGTGATCATGCTGGTGGGCATCGTCAAGAAAAACGCCATCATGATGATTGACTTCGCCTTGGAGGCGCAGCGCGCGGAAGGGAAGGGCCCCGAGGAGGCCATTTACCAGGGCTGTCTCACCCGCTTCCGCCCCATCATGATGACCACCATGGCCGCACTGATGGGAACGCTGCCCATCGCCCTGGGCATGGGCGCCGGCTCCGAATCACGCCGGCCCCTGGGGGTGGCCGTCGTCGGAGGTCTGCTCTTCTCGCAACTCCTGACTCTTTACATCACACCCGTGGTGTATACCTACCTGGAGTCGCTGCAAAACTGGTTCCGGCGGCGCTTCCAGAAGCCTTCGCCGTGGACTGGACCGGTCCAGGAAGACCACGTGCTGATCGGGAGTGCGCACAAATGAGTAAAGTTCTGTAAAGGTTCTAAACTGCACCTGTTTATGGGGTAGCATCGCTGCAGGCCATGGCACTTAACGCTTTACGTTTTCAGCCAGCCAGCATGGGCAGGGCGCGCCGCACAAGCACCACTGAGCATGGCTGAAGCATCAGATAGCATAACCATGGGAGTTCCTCGCAACCAGAGCTGGCCCCTGGCCGTGGCCTTTGTTTTTGCCCTGCTGGTGCTGAGCCTGGCGCCGGGGAGCGGCGATGGCAAGGTCAGGGTCACTACCTACCATAACAATCCCGCCCGCCAGGGCAGCAATATCCTGGAAACCACTCTTACGCCGCAAAACGTCAATGTGCGGCAGTTCGGCAAGATTTTCAGCCATCCGGTTGATGGCTATGTGTACACCCAGCCCCTCTATCTGCCCGAAGTTCGGGTGCCGCACAAAGGTGCGCACAACGTGGTGTTCGTGGCCACGGAGCATGACACGGTCTACGCTTTTGACGCCGACGATGACGACGGCGACAACGCTCAGCCTCTATGGCAGACAAGCTTCATCAATCCCGCCGCCGGCATCAAACCAGCTCCCGCGCAGGACGTGAACGAATACGGCTGCTCCGATATCGTGCCCGAAATCGGCATTACCGGCACGCCCGTGATTGATGCCGCGGCCGGCATTCTGTATGTGGTCAGCAAGACGGAAGAGAACGGCCAAATTGTGCAGCGCCTGCATGCGCTGGACGTGCGCACCGGGGCGGAACGCCTGGGCGGGCCGGTGGTGATATCCGCGGCGGTGCCGGGCACGGGTGCGGCATCCAGCGGCGGCGTGATGCGTTTTGATCCCCTGCGCGAGCACCAGCGTGCCGGTCTTCTGCTGCAGGATGGAATGGTTTACATCGCCTGGGCCTCGCATTGCGATGGCTGGCCCTATCACGGGTGGGTCATGGCCTATGACGCCCGCACCTTGCGCCAGATTGCCGCCTGGAACGCGACTCCCAACGGAGTGGGCGGCGGCATCTGGCAGTCGGGTGCCGCCCCCGCGGGCGATGGCCGGGACATTTTTTTCGCTACCGGAAACGGCGTGTTCGACGCTTTTCCCAAAGGTGGTTTGAATTTCGGCAACAGCGTGGTCCGGCTGGGCATGCCCGACGGACGCGCTCTTTCGGTGCTGGATTACTTTACCCCTTATGACCAGGAGGCGCTCAACGCCAGCGACATCGAGCCCGGCTCCGGCGGGGTGGTGCTGCTGCCCCGCCTGAGCGCTCTCCACGGCAAGCAGTTGATGGCGGTGACGGGAAAGTCGGGCACCATCTACCTGCTGGATGCAGCCCACATGGGAAAGTTCGACCCCACCGGCGATAGCGGCGTGGTGCAGTCCATTCCCCTGGCCAGCGCGGGGGTGTGGGGAACGCCGGCGTGGTGGAACGGCACGCTCTACGTGGGCGGCACCTGGGACACGCTGAAGGCCTTCCAATTCGATCCTCAGGACGGCAACTTTGCCGTGGTTCCGGAATCACAATCCTCCACCACCTTTCAGTTTCCCGGACCCACTCCCTCCATTTCCGCCAACGGCAACCACGGCGGGATTGTCTGGATTGTGCAGGCCGATGGCTACGTGGATGGCAGCTCCGAAATTCTGCGCGCCTACGACGCTAGCGACCTGCGCCAGGAGCTCTACAACAGCAATCAGAACCCGCAGCGCGACAACCCTGGCGGGGCGGTGAAGTTTGCCGTGCCTACTATCGCCAACGGCAAGGTGTACGTGGGGGCCAAGGGACAGCTCAGCGTGTACGGACTGCGTTAGCTAACGCCCCGTTGCAGCTGCGCGGGCTTTCTCCGGCGGTTGGCTGGCCAGCAGGATCATGGTTTCCAGCGTGCGCGGTTTTTGCGCGTCGGTCACGATCAGATATCTCTGCTTGCCTTGGGGATCGGGCGTGAACTTCGTTCCCCCATCCGGCAGCACGGTGATCCTGCCGGGCAGCGAAAGATCGAAAAATCCGTGGTCCGGCCACACCGCGTAGAGCGCCGCAGTCAGGTCCCAGGTCGGCCGGTCATAGGGCATCTTCATCAGCAGGCGATAGCCCTCGGCCACAGGGTGGTCGGGCACATAAGAGAAGTCGTGCTCGATGCTGGTGGCCGGGAAGAGCATGGACTCGCCTACCTCGTACCCGCTCACCACAATGGGCGTGGGCCATTCCGCAAACAGCTTGCTGGCTGACGGCACATCGGTTTCCACGTTGAACTCGGGCTTAGTGGAGACGTAGTTTCCCGCCATGGCCACCAGCAGGCGAACTTTCTTCGCCGCCAGGTCGCGGCCGCTGAGCGGGTTGGTGGCGTCCGGCGGCGAATCCAGCAGGCGCGCCAGGTTGGTGCTGAACCCCGTCTGCACCATCACCACGCTGTCATCGGGCTGCTGGGAGAGCACTCTCCGCAGCAGCGAAACAGCCTCGGACGCCTGGCTGCCGTCGGTAATCTTGTGCGGATAAACATAGCTGCCGTCCGGACGCTTGCGCTCCGAAGGACCCTGGATCATGGGATTGCTCTGCGGTGTTTTGCCGTTGTGCACCACGCCGATGGGAATATCGCCGCGCCCATAAAAGGTATTCACCAGGTCCACGTAGGGCGCGGCCCAGCGGTTGTCCTTGGTGATGGTAACGGCCAGCAACTGGGCTTCGCCGCGGCTCTCAAAGGCGTGCAGGATGGCCAGGGCCAGCGCGTCGTCAATGTCGTTGCCCATGTCGGTGTCGAAAATAATGCGCACCGGCTGGGCGGCAGCCAGGGAAGAGAGCGCAAACATGAGGATGAGAATAACGGCCCTGCACAGGTTCACGGGCTTTGTTCCTTTGCACTTGAAGAAGCTCTAGGATGCCACACTCGGGTGCAGCCCCGCAGGCCTAAGCGCAGAGCGGCGGGTAGATGAAAAGTGATATGGGGATTTCACACCAATCACTCAGCCTCTAGAATGAGAGGAGAACCGCTCTCGCATTGAAATGAGCAATCCAAAGAACAACATACCCTCCACCGCACCCACAAAGCCAAGCGTCAGCAGGGGCCAGCGAGCGCCATGAGAAAACATCGGCAGAAAGATAGCGGAGTGAA
>DATGGJ010000735.1:0-2414 GCA_035308585.1 Terriglobales bacterium | reverse complement strand
GCGAGACGCGGAGCCGGCCGGGAAGGAGATGCTCGCCTTGCTATAATCCGCACTCAAGGCGGGGCTGCTCATAAGTATGCCCCTTTACGCATGTTCATGGACCCTTTTCAAACCCAGAACCTGAGCTCGGTCCTTAAGCATTGGCGCGTGGACGCTTTGGAATTTCTGCGCGTGGATGTTCCCAAGATTCTGGTCATCGTAATTCTCGCCTTCGTGCTTATCCGGTTAATGAAGGTGGTGCTCAACCGGCTGCTGGCTTTTAGCCGGCACGAAAGCGGGGTGCGGGCCCAGCAACTGCGCACCGCCGCCGGGGTAATCGGCAGCGCGGGAACGTTCATCATCATCTTCCTGGCGCTCATGCAAATTCTGCCTGTGCTGGGCGTGAACATGGGTCCGCTGCTGGCCAGCGCGGGGGTGGCTGGGCTGGCCATCGGCTTCGGCGCCCAAACCCTGGTGCACGACGTGATCAACGGCTTCTTCATTTTGCTGGAGAACCAGTACGCGGTGGGGGACGTGGTGCGGGTGGCGGGAGTAAAGGGCACGGTGGAAGCCATGGGCATGCGCAACACCACCCTGCGCGATGACGACGGCACGGTGCACATAGTTCCCAACAGCGAAATCAAGATTGTTTCCAACCTGACGCGGGATTGGGCTCAGGTCGCGCTGCACATTTCCGTGGCCTACAGCGAGGAAAGCGACCGCGTGGTCAAGCTGTTGACGCAAGTGGCGGAGGAGTTGCGCAACGATCCCGCCTTCCATGACGATATCGTGGCCGATCCCCAGGTGCCGGGCATTGAGCGGGTGGCCAGCGGGGAAGCGGACTACCTGCTGCTGGTGAAGACCCTTCCCGGCCGGCAGTACCGGGTGAGCCGCGAACTGCGCCGCCGCATTAAGGAGTGCTTCCAGAAGAACAACGTTCAGGCGGGGAATCCGGCTCGCGTGTACGTGCTGGAAGGAGCGCCGGGAACGACCCCGGCTCCGTAACCCGAGGGCGGGACGCTCTCGTGATCGCCGGCGCGACGCCGGCGCTGCAAACTTCCAACCCGGGAAGGTTTCAGCCAACTGTAACGCCGCGCATGATATCCAACCCAAATAGCTCATGGGGAGGAGAATCATGCCTGCTTGGTTGGAGAATGGGGTGGTGGTGATAACAGGAGCATCGAGCGGAATCGGTCGCGCAGCGGCCCAGGAATTTGCGCGGCGTGGCGCTTCCGTAGTGCTGGCGGCGCGCAACAAGCGGAGGCTGAAAGACGCCGCGGAGGAGTGCGAAGAACTTGGGGGGAGCGCTCTGGTGGTGCCCACGGATGTAACCGTGGAAGAGGAAGTGGAAGAACTGGCGCGGCAGGCGGTGGACAACTTCGGCGCCATTGATGTCTGGGTCAACAACGCCGGCGTGGGCCTCTACGCGCGCTTTGTGGATTCGCCGGCTGACGATTTCCGGCGGGTACTGGAAACCAATCTCTTCGGCTGCATCTATGGCTCGCGGGCGGCCCTGCGCCAGTTCGAGCGCCAGGGAAGAGGAGCGCTGATCAACGTCTCCTCCCAGGTGGCGTTGGGCGGCATTCCCTACAGCAGCGCGTATGACATTTCCAAACACGGGGTGCGCGGGCTGGGCGATACCCTGCGCCAGGAATATGTGGGCACCGACATCAGCATCAGCACCATTTTCCCCGCCTCCACCGACACGCCATTTTTCCAGCACGCCGCCAACTACACGGGGAAAGCCATCCGGCCGCTGGGCTCAGTGAGCGAAGCCCGCAAGGTGGCGCGGGAAATTGTCCGGCTGGCGGAACATCCCCAGCCCGAAGTGCTGGTGGGCAAACATGGCTACTTCATGTCCTTGGCGCACGCGCTCACTCCCAAGCAATACGACAAGGTAATTCGCCGCATGGCCGAAAAACAGCACTTCCAGAAGAAAGCGGCGGAGCCTACTGAGGGAGCTTTGTATGAACCGCAAAAGCCGGAGCGGGTCAGCGGCGGCTGGCGCAAGGGCGGAACGCTGAAGAAAATTTCCAAACTGGCGCTGGCAACGGTGGCGGGTAGCGCGGCACTGTCCATGGTGCGGGCTCGGCGGCCGCAGCAACGCGGGGCACGGGCGGCTTAGGGATTGGAAGATGCGTCCTGCAGCGCGGCGCGCGCCTTGCGAGCAAAGCTTACCGAAAAGATGGGCGCGGCTGCCGCTGCTAAAGCACAGCGGCTAGGGAGCCGTCGCTCCGGTTCAGGCAGGTTGCGCATGCGAGCAATGGTCTGCAGGGCATCCTTGTTATGGTCGGCTTTCCATTGGGCATTGGCCAGGTAGAATGCGTAATCGATCTGATCGGGGAAAAAATCTCTGAGGGTTTGGTAAATTTCAATCGCCGCGAGATTATCGCCGCTAAACTGACGGTATCTGCCTTCGATCAGAAGATGGTCGG
>DATGGJ010000734.1:0-12885 GCA_035308585.1 Terriglobales bacterium | reverse complement strand
TCCGCCCGGGGCAGCACGTTGTGCTAAAAACGCTTCAAAATTCCCTCTCTCCTTCTTTGCTGCGGCAGCCATGAGTTTCATAATGAGTGGAAGCGAGGTGGCAAGGCCATCGATTTCCCAAACAAAACGATAAACGACTCGCGCAATCCCAGGTTTGGGAGGTCGGTCGCTAAGAGGGGCGGAGGGAGCCAGTGAGTCCGAAGACATAGAGCGATCCTAAGAGCGGTATGCGGCTTTTTTAGCATTCAGATGCGTTCTTATGCAAGCACGCTCTCTTCTAAAGCTGGAACGGCTAGCTTCGGTTGGGTAATGTAAGCGTAACCTGCGGTAGGATGCCTCATCTTGAACGGACCCCTCTGCTTTGGCGACAATGGTGACGCCTCAAATACTTGAACCATGACGGAACCTCTGGCGGTCTGACGGGATGGCGCACTTGGGGAGGGCAAGAAAGTCTAAAGTGAGGGGCTATGTGTCTTGTTTTCAATCAAATCTAAGCAGCGAACGGTGGATCCCGGTAGATCTTAGGCATCTCTCCAAAGCATCAGTGGAACTGCGTCCACAAGTACGCTCCGGTCAGCGCCGTCACTACCGCCGTGGTGCTCCACGCCGCCACGTTGAACCAGCGCGAATTGATGTACTCGCCCATTAGCTCCCGCTTGTTGATGAGCAGGATCATGAACACCAGCACGAACGGCAGCACGGCTCCATTAATCACCTGGCTCAGGATGGAAACCTGCACCAGCGGCAGGTTGGGCGTCAGAATCACTCCCGCTCCCGCCACAATCAGGATGGTGTACAGCCAATAGAACACCGGCGCCTCACCGAAACTCTTGCCCACGCCCGATTCAAAACCCAGCCCTTCGCATACCACATACGCCGTGGAAAGCGGCAAGATCGATGCCGCAAACACGGAAGCATTCAGCAAGCCAGCGGCAAATAGGATGTAGGCGTATTCCCCAACCAGGGGACGCAGCGCCTGGGCGGCGTCGGCTGCATCTCGCACCTGGGTGTGCCCGTGGACATAGAGAGTGGCGGCGCAAGCCACGATGATGAACCATGCCACCACGTCGGTCAGAATGCATCCCACCACCACGTCAATGCGCGAGGCCGCAAACTGCCGCCTGGTCACTCCTTTTTCCACAATGGACGACTGCAGGTAGAACTGCATCCAGGGCGCGATGGTCGTGCCCACAATGCCCAGGAACATGTAAAGGTAGGCACGCTGGTGGAAGTACGTCAGCCCCGGTGGCTTGAAAGTGGCAATGGTGGCCTCTTTCCAGGAGGGACCGGCCATGATGCCGGCGGCAATGTAAGTAACGTAAAAAAACGAAGCTACAATAAAAACCTTTTCGACGCTCTTGTACTGCCCTTTAACCACCAGCAGCCAGACGAAGGCGGCGGTCAGGGGCACGGAGATGAACTTCGATACCCCGAACAGTTCCAGGCTCATGGCTACACCGGCGAATTCGCCCACCACGTTGCCGAAATTCACCACCACCAGCCCCAGCATCATCAGAAAGGTGATGCGGAATCCGAATTCCTCGCGGATCAGGTCGCTTAGACCTTTGCCGGTCACCGCCCCCATGCGCGCCGACATTTCCTGCACCACAATCAGCGCCAGCGTGGTGGGAATAATGGTCCATAGCAGCAGATGGCCGAACTGCGCCCCGGCGGCTGAATAGGTCCAGATGCCGTTCGGGTCGTTGTCCACGTTCGCCGTGATAAAGCCGGGGCCGAATACCGCCAGAAACAGCAGAATCCGGATCCGCCAGCGCCTCCACCATCTCATCGCTGCCGTCGCAAATTGAATTTGGAAACACGCGCACTGCCGCCCCAGAATATATGCAGCCCCTGTTTCCCGCCAGCCACTTGCGTGCCTGGCGAACAATTTTTTTCACCACGGGACTGTTCACCCCAGAGGACACGAAGCCACCAAGAGGTATGCCTTGCCTCCTCATTTGTGGCGCGGGCGCCCCTGCCCGCGTCTTACGCTTGACCAGGCGAAGCGCTCTTGATTTCGTGCAGGGGATGCGGGCACGGCCGGCTACTACAGCTTCGCCCGCAGCAGGCTGATTACGTCATCGGAGGTGATCACACCCGTGAGCTTGCCCTCGTCATCCACCACGGGCAGGGTCAACAGGTTGTACTTGTCGAACAGTTCGGCCACTTCCTTCTCATTGGCCCCGGCATGGCAGGAGATTAGAGGCTCCATGCTCAGCGGCAGCAAGGGTTCGCTGGACTGGGCCAGCACCAGCTTGGGCAGCATGACCGCGCCCACCAGCCGCCCCTCCGGGTCGAGCAGGTAGATGGTACTCACGGTTTCAATGCCACCCTCAAAATTTCGCAGCGCCTCGATGGCGTCATGCACGGTGGCGTTGGCGGGCAGGGCCAGGTACTCGGTGGTCATGCGCCCGGCCGCCGTGTTCTCCTTGAACTCCAGCAGTTCGGCCACTTCCTGCCGCTCTTCCGGCTGCATCTCGTGCAGGATCTCTTCCGTGGTCTCCCTGGGCAAATCCATCAGCAGGTCGGCGGCCGCGTCTGGATCCATTTCCTCCACGATGTCGGCGGCGCGGTCCGAATCCAGCGATTCCACGATGGAGGCCTGCAGCTTGGGCTCGACTTCCTCCAGCGCCTCCGCCGCCACCCCTTCATCCAGGGTCTCGAACACCGCTTCGCGCTCGTCCGGCGCCAACTCCTCCACGATGTCGGCAATGTCAGCGGGGTGCAGCCGCGCCAGCCGCTTGTGCGAGATCTTCAGTTTCACCCGCCGGGCGGGATCGGTTTCAATCAGGTCCACGAATTCCCAGGGAATCTCCCGCGCCGGTATATTGCGCAGCAAGGCTCGCAACACCGCACCCGGAACCAGACCCTTGAGCAGACGGCGCACCGCCCCCCGCGCCCCAATGTCCACCCCCGCCACCCGCAGCGCCGGGTGATGGTTGACCTGGTCCTCGTGCAGGTCAACGTCGTTTACCCGCACCACCTTGCGCCCGTGAACGTCAATGATCTGCTGGTCGAGCAGGTCGCGTTCCAGCAGCAGCAGGCCCTCGTGCCCGGGTTCGGGAAGCCACTCGGCAATCGGCTTGGCGGCGCGAATGCCGCCGTCAATCGAGGTGACGTCGCTGAAGGGCAGTAGCTTGGCACCCTGCCTGGTCCGGACCACCAGGGCTGCCACCCGCAGCGGGTCCTCCTGCGGGCGCAGGGCCACCTCGCGCACCCGTCCGCTGGCTCCGGTCGGGTCGTACACCGGCGCGCCCAGCAGGTCGGTTAGTGCCACATTCAGCATGCGTCCTGAGAATACAAAAGAGATGAAGGGGAATCCACAAAGGTTTTTCCGCGGCGCGGGTTCCCATGTTCCGGTTGGCTAGCCGGCCCGCAGCGCCGACAGTGGGTCTATTCCCGTGGCCCGCCGCGCCGGCAGATAACTGGCCGCCAGCGCCACCACCACGAAAAGGATTGCCACCGCCAGAAACGTTGCCGGATCCACCGCGCTCACCTGGAACAGCAGGTCCCGCATGATGCGGGTCAGCGCCCAGGCTCCTCCCAGCCCGAGCAGGACGCCGGCCAGCGCCAGGCGCAATCCTTGTCCGACCACCAGCGCCATGATGTCGCTGGGCTGGGCGCCCACCGCCCGCCGGATTCCTATTTCTTTGGTCCGCTGCGCTACCGAGTAAGAAATGACGCCGTAGAGTCCAATGATGGCCAGTACCGCGGCCACCCCGGCAAATATTCCCAACAGGGCCATAATCAGCCGCAACTGGCCTTCCGATTCCTCCATCAGCCGGTCCATGGTGCTCACGCCCGAAACCGGCTGGTCGCGGTCCAGGGCCAAAATCTGATTGCGCACAGCGTTGGTCATCGCCAGGGGCTCGCCCCCGGTTCGCACCGCAATCATCGCGGTTTCCGAAGGCTTCTGCAGACAGGGAAAATAGAGTTCCGCGCGGGGAGCCGCATCACGACTCTGACGAATGTCCGCTGCCACGCCCACGACCTCATAGGCCTCGGGGCTCGAACCCGCCTGGATGTGCTGTCCGACCGGGTCCGGCCCCTGCGGATATTGTGGCCAGAAGATGCGGGCCAGAGTCTCGCTGATAACCGCCACCCTGACCGATTCTTCGTTGTCGTGCCAGCTGAAGTCGCGGCCGCGCTTAAGCCCAATTTTCATGGTGGCGAAATAGCCCGGCGTGATGTCCTGAAAAATCACAATGGGACGCCGGTTGAGTGCCACCGGCGGGCGGCCCGTAACCTGCACGGTTGTTCCATACCAGGAATCGGCGGGCAGAGTGGTCGCCACTGCCGCGTTGCGCACGCCCGGCAAGGATTGCAGACGTTCTATGAGCTGCTGGTAGAAGGCTTCCTTCTTCCGGTCGGTGTCATAGTGCGTCGGGAGGGGAGAGATGTTCATGGTCAGAAGATGGTGCGGATCGAAGCCGGGATTAACGCGGGAGAGGCGGTAGATGCTCTCGGTCAGCAGCGCCGCTCCGATCAGCAATACCACGGACAGCGCCACTTGCCCGATCACCAGCAAGCCGCGTGAACTGAAGCGCAGCATTCCCGGCCGCGGCGGCCGCAGCGCCTGACCTTCCCCGCTTCCGCGCAACACCGATGCCAAGTCGGCGCGGGAAGCGGCCAATGCCGGCGCCAGACCAAAAAGAACGCCTGTAAGCAGAGACAGGGCTATGGCGAACCCCAGCACCCACCCATCCATGTGCACTTCTCCGGCCCGTGGCAGCTCGTCGAGGCTTACGCCCCGTATTCCTTTCAGCCCCCAGGCGGCCAGCAGAATGCCCAGCCCACCCCCCACGCACCCCAGCAGCATGCTTTCCGCCAGCACTTGGCCGATGAGGTGGCGGCGCCCCGCCCCGATCGCCGCCCGCACGGCAAATTCTTGCGTGCGCGCTGTGGCCCGCGCCAGCAGCAGGCCGGCGATGTTGGCGCACACGATCAGCAGCACAAACCCTACCGCCCCCGACAGCATCCACAGCTTGGAACGCACATCGGACACCAGGTCATCCTTCAGCGCCAGCACCTTATCCGGCGCGTCTGCTTTGGCGTCCAGCATGTCCGGGTGCGCCGTTCGATAGCTCCGGTTCAGTACCGCCAGCTCCGCCGTGGCCTGCTCCACGGTTAGGTTGTCCTGCAAGCGCCCAAACACGCTCAAGATCGGGCTGATCTGCCGCCCATACGCCGGTATAACCGACAGCTCCGAAGGCTGGGTCACCCACACGTCGGTTTGCGGAAAAGGAAATTGGAATCGGGGCGGCAGCACACCGATGATGGTGTAAGGCGTGCCCGCCAGATCGGCTGTCTTACCCACCACTAATGGACTGCCGCCGAAGCGCCGTTGCCACAACTCCGCGCTGATCATGGCCACCGCCGGCCCGCCCGCCTTGTCTTCCTCAGGCAGGAAGCTGCGCCCCAGCAGCGGATTTACCCCCAGGATATGAAGGAAATTAGCGGACACTCGCGCCCCGCTCAATACTTCCGGCCGGCCAATTCCGGAAAGTGCCATCTGCTCCGCAGTGACGGCGTACGCTCCCACCTCGGTGTAGGAGTGAGCACCCTGCAGAAAATCGTGAAAGCGTATGGGTGTCGCGCCGTCAGCCAGAAGCACCACTCGCCCCGGATCACGGTACGCCAGCGGCTTCAGCAGGACCCCGCGGATCACGGAAAACATCGCGGTGTTGGCCCCGATACCCAGTGCCACCGTGAGTATCACTGCCGCGGAGAACCCGGGCGTTTTGCGCATGCTGCGCAGCCCATACCTCAGGTCCTGCACGATAGTTTCGAAGAAAGGAATGTTGCCCACAGCCGAATCTCCTCTCGGGCGAGGCCTTCGGAGCCCATGTCGTCGCAGCGGGCGAATTGTATCAATAGACGCACTCAGCGCTCACGGCTGAATGCTGAGTGCTGATGGCTTCACTACCCCACCGGTTCGGGATCGGCTACCGCCGCCTGACGTCGCGGCGGCTGGTGCATGCGGTAGAGATGATCCAGCGGTCCGGTTCCCCGGCCCAGAGGTTGAGCATGGGTGATGGCGGCCGCCACATAAGCTTTTGCCAGCAGCACGGCCTCGGGTAAAGCCCGCCCGTGGGCCAGGTGGCAGGCCAGGGCTGAAGCGAAGGCACAACCCGTACCATGAGTGGAGCGCGAGCGTTGGCGCTCTGCCTTAAACACCTGGGTTTCAATGCCACCGTTGGGATGGGTAAAACTGAGCAGGTCGGTAGCCTTGTCCAGGTGGCCGCCCGTCACCACCACGTTGGCCGCGCCAAGCTCGTGCAGGCGCAGAGCTGCCGCCTTCATCTCCTCGAGGTTGCTCACCGCCACTCCAGAAAGGGCCGCAGCTTCGTCCAGATTTGGAGTTATGACGGTCGCCAGCGGCAGCAGGCGCTCCCGCATCAGCTTCTCGCCCTTGGGCTCAAGCAGACGGGCGCCCGAACTCGAACGCAGAATCGGGTCCAGCACCACGTTGGCCGGCTTATCCGACTCCAGGAAATCACTTATCGCGGCAACGATTTCCGCGGAGCCCAGCATGCCGATCTTGACCGCGGCGATCTCCACGTCGCGGCTCAGCTCTTTCAGGGTTTCGCTGACCAGGCGCGCCGGCAGCGCTTCCACCCGGCTCACCCCCTGGGTGGATTGCACGGTCAACGCGGTGATGCAGGCCACCCCGTAGCAGCCATGGGCGGCCATAGTCTTAATGTCGGCGGTAATGCCGGCTCCCGAGCTGGGATCGAATCCCGCGATGGTCAGCACGACCGGTGGCGTCTGCGGCATAGTCGCAATCTAACGGAAACCTGCGTCCGGGCAAAGATGCAAAGGGACCCGAGCCCACCCGAAAGTTGTAACCCCAGGAGTCCGGGTAAGCTGCGGTGCGGCCAACTTTTCTCGGCGGCGAAGGGCCGAGGCAAACTCTAATACCCTCTGGTTCCGTTTCGGGAAAATACCATAACAGAGGTTTTTGCCCGGTAACCGGCGAGGTAATCCGCATCAACAACTCTGTTTTCAGCAGCTTACATCAGCCAACCCTAAGCAGTTCCTAACCATCTCATCCCCAACGCCACTAAGTCGCGATTTATCAGCAAACTGCGCCAACTTCGCCGCTCTGAGGGGGAGTAACCACATCGGCCTTCGGTAACCCTAAGGCAATTTCTAAGGTCAATATAAGGTGTTAACCCTAAAGAACTTGCCTTCCGATTACTAATGCCCGTTTGACACACCCCCGGGCCCCTTCTACCATCACCCTCATCCTAGGGGACCTTGGTAGGGAGGGCTGAATTCGAGATGCGAGGTGACTGAATGCGACGAAGCATGATTCCCATCCTGGTGATATTGTTTTACGTCACCAGCCTGGGGGCGGCGCCAGGACCAAACAGCTCCGAGTCCAGAACGACCACGGGAAAGCAAACCAAGGCCATCCACCCGGCTCAGGTCAAAATCGCCACCCGGAAGCATCGGCCCAGACCTTACCAGGTGGGCACCGCTTCCTGGTACGGCAAACAGTTCGAGGGGAAACCTACAGCAACGGGTGAGCCCTACGACATGCACGAGTTCACCGCCGCCCACATGACTCTGCCCCTGGGCACGTGGGTGAAGGTCACCAACCTGCGCAACGGCAACTGGGTCGTGGTCCGCATTAACGACCGCGGGCCGGTGGTGCCCGGGCGCATCATTGACCTCTCCTATGGGGCCGCCCGCATGCTCAACTTCAAAGCGCAGGGCCTGACCCGGGTGCGGCTGGACGTTATCCATCCTGAGACCCTGGCTTGGTCCGAACCCATGGCGGGCCTGCAGTAAACACGCTAAACTCGCAATCATGACCGACGCGCGCGAGCGCTTGATTGTCGCGCTGGATGTCTCCTCGGCTGCCGCGGCGCAAAAGATCGTCGCCGCAGTCGGGGATTCAGCGTTCCTCTACAAGGTTGGCAAGCAATTGTTTACCGCCGAAGGCCCGGCCATCGTGCGCGACCTGGTGGCTTCCGGCCGCCGCGTTTTTCTCGACCTGAAATTTCACGACATCCCCAACACCGTGGCGGCAGCAGTGGCGGCGGCGGCCAAAATGAACATCAGCATGCTAACCGTGCACGCCAGTGGCGGCTCCCGCATGTTAAAGGCGGCCACGGACGCGGCGGCGGCCTCCTCCAGTAAACCGATGGTGCTGGGCGTCACCGTTCTCACCAGCTTTCGCGATGCTGACGTGCAGGAGGTGGGCTTTAGCGGGCGCGTGCTGGACAACGTTCTGCGCCTGGCCGCCCTGGCTCGGAGCTGCGGTTGCGGCGGCATCGTAACTTCCGCCAAAGAGGCGGCCGAAGTGCGGCGCGAACTGGGCGCCGGCTTCGCCATTGTCACCCCCGGCGTGCGCCCCGCCGGCAGCAAAGTGGACGACCAGGCGCGCGTGGTCACGCCCGCCGAAGCCATCGCCAACGGCGCCTCTCACATTGTTGTGGGTCGGCCCATCACCGCCGCCGCCGATCCGGCAGCAGCCGCCCAAGCCGTCGTCGAAGAGATGGCGGGTGTGACGGCAGCGGCATAAAGAAGCACGCGTATCGAGCCGGAAATTTCCTGGGAGACATCTTTCCTTCCCCCGCCGCATCTCCCGCCGTCAACGGAATAAAATACTCGCATGCTGAGCGCTGCGGCCTCTCTGCTGGCGGTTTTCCTTTGCCTGGCGGCACCAGCACAGAAAATTGTTTCCCCGGAGCCGGAACTCTCCTACTATTCGGTTTCGCCCGCCTTCGAATACCACCATCGCTTCGACTCCATCAGCGCCGTGGACTTCCGCAACCTGGAGTTGAACATCTTCGACGCCAAGGGCAAGGTGCGGGTTGACGCCAAGCTCAAAAACGGAATCTACGAAACCAGCGGGATGCCGCGCGACTGGGTGGCCATCAACAGCATCTCCTATTTCGGTTTTCAAGCCGGCAAACCGCAGTTCGCGCTGCTCAGCTTCCTGTGGACCTGGACCGGGGCGGACGCGGCCAGCTACGGCGGCGTGCAGCTATTCACCATTCAGAATGGCTGGCTGACCGTGGTGCAGCAGATCTTTTACACGGCGCGCCACGCTGGCGCGGGCGCCACCTTTGATCCTGCCACCGGCGCGCTGTTCGTCAATTCCAGCCGCTATACGCAACTGGACGCGCACTGCTGTCCCTCACAGCAGGACGTGATCCGCTATGCCTGGACCGGGCATGAGTTTCGCCAGGTGGCGATGAAGACTTTTCCTCTGCCCCAGCCCGGCAAGCTGCGCATTCAGAAACCCAGCACCAAGCCTAATTAAAACCGCAGAGGACGCAAAGGACGCGGGCTCCGGTCTCAAACCATGGGAAGGGTACACTATGGGCGATTCCGTGGACAAAGAACGACAATGTAATCGCGCGTATGCTCAGGATAATGCTGTGCCCGGTTTGCAGCGGGCGGTCACCCAATAAAATCTGACTCCTTAGCTGCTCTGCGTCCTTAGCGTCCTCGGCGGTTTTCATTCTTCAGGGCGATTGTAGATTTCCCCGGCCTTGGCCAGCGGGCCGTCACCACCGTGGCGATCCCCCCGCGGGGCTTGAATTCCCCCGTTACCTCGGCCCAGACTGGCCGTGCGGCGCGGACCACGTCCTGCAGCACCCGATTCACGATATTCTCCTGGAAAATGCCCAGATTACGGTAGGTGAGCAGATACTCTTTCAGGGACTTCAGTTCCAGGCACAGCTGGTCGGGCATATAGCGGATTTTCAACAGCCCGAAGTCGGGCAGGCCGGTCTTGGGGCAAACCGAGGTAAACTCAGGCACATCCACTAAAATTTCATAGGCGGGAAACTGGTTGGGCCAGGTTTCGATCTCGGGAAAAGCGGCGTCCAGCCCGGCTTGGGCGTGTTCCGGCGTGTAACGAGGCTTGCTGGGCATGCATTCATTGTAATGGAGAGGCAGGGCCGGCCCCGGGGGGACGCGCCCAGAGGGCCGCCCCCGATACATTTTTGCTTCCGCGGGACGCTCGGGGCATCAAATCGGAAGAGCCCCGGTTTCGAACCGAGAGAATCTGGTCAGAAAGAGAAATGAATGGCCACACCCAAAAAGCAGAGGGCTGAGGGGTGATTACCACCGTGCTTCTCTGACCGTACAGCGTGTAGGAGCCGGTGGTAAGGTATACGTAGCAAAGAGTTTCATGTCGCCACGCAACAACTCGAACGCCGGCTTTTTCGGCCGCCATCGCGGTTGGATCATTGGACTGGCCATCATTGCCGCGGTTATTGTCCTGGCGGCGTTCATATCGCTGCAGCGCAGCGATGTGCCAGTGCGCATGGCCCAGGTTCAACGCGGCGACATTCTTTCAGTCATCACTACCAATGGCAAGATCACTCCCGTCCTGCCTTTCGAGGCGCACGCCGTAGCTCCCGCCCTGGTGAAGCGCGTGCTCGTGCGCGAAGGCGATCCGGTGCAAGCGGGGCAGCTGCTGCTGGAACTCAATACCAGTGAAGCGCAGGCGGAAGCCGCCAAGGCCCTGGCCCAGTTACGGGCGGCGCAGGCTTCCATGGACGCCATCCAGGCGGGCGGCACACGGGAGGAGATTCTGACCACGCAGACCGAACTGGTCAAGGCTCGTACTGATCGCGACGCCGCGCAACGCAATCTGGAAGCCATGCGACGGTTGCAGAAGGAAGGCGCCGCCTCGCTGGGCGAGGTTCAGGATGCCGAGAGTCAACTGCAGCGCGCCGATGCCCAGGTGAACCTGCTGCAGCAGAAACTGAAGCAACGCTACTCCGGTCCTCAGGTTGAACAGGTACAAGCCCAGGAAAACGAAGGCCAACAGGCCTACGCTGCCGCCCAGAGTGTGTTGCGCAACTCCGTGGTTCGCGCTCCCCATGCGGGCGTGGTTTATTCCCTGCCCGTGCGGGCCGGGGGCTTTGTCAACACCGGCGATCTGCTGGTGGAAGTGGCAGACCTTTCCACTGTAGAAGTGCACTCTTTCGTGGACGAACCGGACATTGCCCGCCTGGCTCCGGGCGAGAACGTAACCCTTACCTGGGATGCGATGCCGGGCCGGAAATGGCAGGGCACGGTCACGCGGCTGCCGGCGCAGATTGTGAAATACCAGACGCGCAATGTGGGGGAAGTGGTTTGCCGGGTGCCCAATCCGGGCGAGCACCTCTTGCCCAATACCAATGTCAATGTGACCATCATCACCGCCGAGCATCGCAATGTGCTGATCGTGCCGCGCGAGGCGGTTCGCATGGATGGCTCGGCGTGGGTGTTTCAGGTTGTGAACGGCCAATTGCGGCAGCAGCAGGTGCAGGTGGGCATTTCCAACCTTACCCAGGCGGAAATCCACGGTCTGCCCGAAAAAGCCCAGGTGGCGTTGGGCACCACCAACGGACAACCGCTGCGCCCCGGCATGGCGGTACAAGCGGCGCAATAGGAAAGGTTTTCAAGTTGAGCATGAAGCGGACTCTGGGAGCCCTTTTGTTGCTGGTGTTGGCTTTGGGGCTGTTCTGCGGCTCGGCCGGAGCGGAGATGGCGGCCCAATCGCTGCTCTCGGAAGGGCGGGTGGATGTGGCTATCGCCGACCTGCGCCAGCACCTGCGCGCCCAGCCCAATGATGCCCAGGCCTATCACCTGCTGTGCCGCGCTCATTACTCGCTGCAACAATGGGACAAAGCTATTGCCGCCGCCCAGAAGGCGGTGGCCCTGGACCCGGATAACAGCGACTATCACCTGTGGTTGGGCCGCTCCTACGGGGAGAAAGCAGAGCACTCCAGCTGGCTGGCGGCCATCTCGCTGGCCCGGAAGGTGCGCAGCGAATTCGAAACCGCCGTCCAACTGGACTCCCGCAATGTAGCCGCGCAATCGGATCTGGCGGAGTTCTACATGGAAGCGCCGGGATTCCTGGGTGGCGGCAAGGATAAAGCCCGCGCCCAGGCGCAGCGCCTCTCCACCATGGATCTGGGAGCGGCACACTGGGTCAAGGCCAGCCTGGCGGAACGTGATCACGACTGGACGCTGGCGGAGAACGAGTACCGTGCCTCCATCGAGTCCAGTGGCAACCAGGCGCAATACTGGCTCACCCTGGCTTCCTTCTACCGCCGCCGCGGCCGCCTGGATGACATGGAAGACGCGGTCAACCGCGCCAGCACCGCCGAAATCATCCACAGCGAGGTCTGGGTGGACGCCGCCGAAATCCTCTTCCGCGCGGGACGCAATTTTCCAGCCGCCATCCAGTTCTTGCGCCACTATCTCGATTCCAACAATACCTCGGCCGATGCCCCGCCTTTCCAGGCGCACTACCTGCTCGGTTCAATTCTGGAAAAGCAGGGCGATAAGGAGGCCGCGGCCGACGAATACCGCGCCGCCCTGGCCCTGGCGCACGACTTCTCCCTCGCCCAGCAGGCTCTGGTGCGGGTAAGCCGCTAGCTCCCACCGCATTCCCAACCCGCCGCCGGTATACAATGCCCGGCGCAGTATTCCGAGCCTTTTGTTGAGTACGCTTTGATGGAGGCGCCATGAGAGCTCTACGCCGGCTGGCCCTTGCAGTATTTGTCTTGCTCTTTTGCCTTCCTTCGCTTGCGCAAAGTTCTGGTCCCGCCAGCCGCCGGCTCACCGATCCCAAGTCGGTCAGTTCCGCCGCTAATCCCAACGCGCGTCCTATTCCGGTTGACGATCTCTACTTCACCCGCGGGCTATACGGCGCCTCCTGGTCGCCGGATGGGAAACAGGTGGTGTTTACCACCAACTTTTCCGGCCGGCCCAACTTGTGGAAGGTAAGCGCCGCCGGCGGATGGCCCATTCAACTCACGCAGTCGGATGAGCGGCAGTACAACGCGGTGTTTTCGCCCGACGGCAAGTGGATTGTCTACCAGCAGGACACGGCCGGGAATGAGTTGTGGGATCTGTTTGCCATCC
>DATGGJ010000733.1:0-11310 GCA_035308585.1 Terriglobales bacterium | reverse complement strand
GAGGGTAGTGAAGCTATCGAGGTTAACGAGCCGGTGTTCCTTGCGTGGACTCCTGATAGCCAGGGCATCTTGGCAACAATAAAGGGCAAGCTCCAGCGTTTCTCTGCTGTCGGCGGGGCAACGCAGACACTATGCAAGGTGAAGGGCCAGCCTGCGAGCGTCAACCGTGCTGGGACCATACTGTTGACGGTTGCGAACTCCATCGCGCGCATTTCGGCTGACAATTGCGTCCCGGTTGCCATCGCCGCACAAACGGGCGAGCAATATGATTACGGCATTTCCTGGCCGCAGTTTCTGCCCGACGGTACTCACTTGCTAGTTTCTGCAAAGCGATCTGATAAGCGCCATGACATTCTGCTGGCCAGCCTCGATTCCCCAAAGGCAGATCTACTGGTCCGCGACGGGACTTTCCCAAAATACATCGAACCCGGGTTTATTCTCTTCAGCCGTCACGGCTATCTCATGGCTGCGAAGTTTGATACCGTGCATCTACAAGTCGTCGGCCAACCGTTCCTCGTGAGCAAGAACAAGATGCTTTTCGCCGATTTAGGAGGCTGGGCAAACTTCGATGCATCTGAGGGAACGATCGCCTGGAAAGAGCAGTATGATCCACCCAGTTCGTTGCGATGGTATAGCGCGGGCGGTCAGCCCCTCGGTACTGCAGTAGATGCGGAAATCATGGATCTGCCTCGACTTGCTCCCAACGGTAGAATGATCCTCACAAGCCGCGTAAATCAGCAGACACATACCTCCGATGCTTGGTCTTATGATTTGGAACGAGGCTCTTGGACGAAGGTGACTTTTCACGATGCTCCCGGTGACACTAGCACGGCCTGGTCGGGCGATAGTCACCGTTTCATCTATTCTGCCCTGACCGGCAAGTACTCCGAGCTGTACGTGAAATCGGCAGAAGATCCTGGCGGAGGGGCTCTGTTGCAAACCAACCAGGGAGGTTTCAAGTCTATCGGCGATTGGTCACAGGACAACAAGTCCGTCGTATGGCTATTACTCGACAATCCTGGTGGAAAGGATGGCATCTACGGTGCATCATTCGACAGCTTGGACAAGCCGTTCTTTCTTGCCGAAAGTAACGCGGAGTTTGATCTCCCGCGTTTCTCCCCCGACGGTCGATGGATTGCCTACGTTAGCGACACCTTCGGGCAAGCAGATGTTTTTGTTCGACGCTTCACAAGTCAGTCTGCTGCACCGCTGAAAGCATCAGCCGGAGGCGGGCACAATCCCCGTTGGAGTCGCGACGGGCGCCATTTGTTCTATCGCACCGATGATTGGAAACTGATGAGGATGTCGGTTTCCGGAACGGAAGAAATACGTTTGGGCAAGCCCGAGATGCTCATGCAATTGCCACAAGACGCAGACTTCGAGATCAGCAACGACAATCGGTTCCTGGTAAGCTCCCCCAACGGGCGTTTGGTTTCGCCTCTCATGGTCGTTGCGAACTGGCATCCGGAAGCGTTCGCGTCACGATGACACCATCCCACAACGCTGGTTTACAGACCTGAGGCTAACTGTTGATAAATCGCCTTCACGTTCATTATGCTCCGGCTCTTTTGCCTGAGAGATTGTGCGGATGCGACAAAGTACGTGAACGCCCGTTCTTACATGCAGGTCAGCGAGGCGTTGCCGCTGACTTTGGGCGAGGTGTTGGTAACCGTGTTGGTCACGGTAATGGTCAAATTCGTTGGAGCCGTCGCTGTGACCGTCACCACGCCCGCTCTTACGCAGGTAGCGGTGCCGGAATCGCTGATGCCGGCGATTAAGCCGTTGGAAGTGGCCCAGGTTAGCCCGTCAGCCTGAGTGAGCGTGCGGCTGGAGTGGTCGCTGAAGGTGCCGGTCGCCGTATATCCCACCCCTCCCTGGGTAGTTGTCTGTGCCGTCGCGGTTGAGGGGCTCACCGAAATGGCGGTCAGCGTGGGGTGGCCCGCCCCGCAGCCGAGCAGCAGGAAAAGCCCCGCCAGCAAAGGAAAGATGGAAAGCTTCAAGTTGTTCTTCATACCGGTTGCTCCGGAAGTTAGATGCTGAGTCAGGTAGTCACGCCAAAGCACTCCGGGTCCCCCAGGCGCAAAGCCAGAGATGCGGAATGGCTGAGACACGTGTTGCAAATTGAGACGGGGACGGCGTTGGTCTCAGGTCGGCTGATTCCGGCTAACTAAAATCAACAACTTAGAAGGCTAACTTTAAGCTAGTGCTTTGGCTGCTTGGTTGCACAGGTCCAGGTGCAGATTTGGTCCCCCGCGTTAAATCGGCGAATGCATTTCCGAGGAAGTTGTGACGCAGAAGAAAGCAAGCGGCTGGCAGGTGCGCGAGGAGTCCGCTGTCGGCAGGCTGGCCAGATTCTTTCCCGAGGCCGCCCCGGTGCGCATCCCAGTGACCGTTAGCCGTAAGGCGGGCGGACAAACCGAATCGGAGGGCACGGTAATTGAATTTGGCACGCCCCGCGAAGCATTGTTTGCTTGCCGGCTGAGCTTGGAATTCGCGGACAAGATCCGTCTGCAAAACAGTGACGGGCGGCTGCAGACCGAAGCCTGGGTAGTGGCGGTGCAATATCAGGACGGGCAAGCCGCCGTGGCCGCGCGCTTCGTCCAGGAAATGCCGCAGTGGGTGGCCAAATCGTAGGCCGCGACACGGGGAGCCTTTGGAGTACACGCGGGCGCTGTGCTTAGGCTTGCGCACGCGGCGGCAAGAATTCAAACTTAACCTGCCCGGAACATGGAGAACACACACTTGGAGCAACCCACAGTCCTGGTTCTATCGGCAAACGCAGAATTCGCCCGCACCATATTGGCGCGCTGGCAGACCGAACGCAGTGTGCCCGCCTTTGCCCTGGTGAGCAGCCGGGTGTGGAATGGCGCCGCCAGCGCGGCTTTTGAGCTGGCGGTGGTCGGCCCGCTGGAGGAGGTGGCCGACCCCGCGCTGAAGACGCTGGAAGAAACCGGCAAGCCCTTAATCTGCATTTGCGCCACGGCGGCGGCGGTGCAGCTGGTACGGGAAAAGCTGCCGCGCGCGCTGCCCCTGCGGCAGTACGAAGGGTGGCTGGATGCGCTGGTGCTGCTGGGCGGAGAGTGTCTGCGGCGGGCCGAGGCGATGCAGCGCGCCCAACAGGCGGAGCAGGCGGCGGCGCTCAACCAGCGCCAGGCTACGCTGGGCCGCTACATGGTGGAGATGCGCCACAGCCTGAATAACGCGCTTACCTCCGTGCTGGGCAACTCGGAACTGCTGCTGATGGAGCCGGCGGCGTTTTCCGC
The DNA here is from genome assembly GCA_035308585.1 of Terriglobales bacterium. Lineage (GTDB taxonomy): Bacteria > Acidobacteriota > Terriglobia > Terriglobales > Acidobacteriaceae > JAICWP01. The sequence goes on along the minus strand of DATGGJ010000733.1, from coordinate 8,047 downwards.
CCCGGTACGGGAGCAGATAGAAATTATCCGCAACATGGGATTGCGCATGCACGAGATCATCCAGCGCTTTTCCTCCCTGGAGAGCGAGATGCGCGTGGCAGAAGAGCAGCGAAGCAGTCGGCCGATGGCTTCGGGAAAGACTTTCGCGATCGCGCGCGGGTAACAAAAGGGTTCTCACCACAGAGGACACGAAGGACACAGAGGTAAATCTCAGGAATTTTCCAGCCCTTTACCAAGGCGAAAGCCTGGCGCTAATCGAGCCGAAAATAAAACGACCCGCCTCATCCTACCCCAGCCACGCGCCCTCGATGCGCGCGCCGAAACAGGTATGCTGCGGGTCGCCGGTAACTGTTGGGATTGACCTAGGGGTCTCACTAGCGCCCCAGGCTAACTCCGGGTCCCTGAAGAACATCCAGGGCGGCTTTCCCAAAATTCACCGGTAGTTGGCGGACTCTTGCGAGTGGCGCCCTAAGTCCCAGTCACCTCGCTACTACATTTGCCGTCACAATCCATTGGATCACCTCCTTTCCGCGTGAACTCAGATTAATACCGCTTCTACTCAGGGTCAAGAAAAGCGGGGAGCAAATGCCGGGAAAGTACCAGAGAAGTAGCTGGTGGTCACCAGCTACCAGCTGCCAGTACCAGCTACCTGCGGCGAGCACTAACAGACCTGTCCCCCGGACATCTGTCCCCACATTGCCAGCCACGCCTAAACTAAAGACTGGCTTACGCTTTCCAGCGAAAGGCGTCGGGCTGGGCGAGGCCGATGTGAGCCAGCACCCGGTAAACGAACTGCCGCGCCATGGCGTCCATGCTGGCAGGGCGATTGTAGAAGGCCGGAATCATCGGGTAGATGGTGGCGCCGGCGTCGGCAGCGCGGTAGAGGTTGCGGATGTGAATTTTGTTGAGCGGAGTTTCGCGGACGCAGAGCACCAGGGGGCGGTTCTCCTTGAGGCAAACGTCGGCGGCGCGTTCGATGAGGTGGATGGCTAAGCCGTTGGCAATGCGCGCCAGGGTACCCATGCTGCAGGGCAGAACAAGCATGGCGTCAGTGGGATAGGAGCCACTGGCCACGTTGGCGCCGATATCAGCGTTGGCCTGCTGATGAAATTTGCGCGTGGTCTTGCCCAGCAGTTGGGGCAGCAAATGGCTGCGGCCGCGGATGCTAAGTTCTTCTGCCAGAACGCGTAAGGCATTGTCGGAGGCGATGAAGTTGACGGTTTTGACGCGCGCGTCGCGGTCCAGGGCCAGCAGCAACTGGCGCAAAAACAGGGAACCGCTGGCGCCGGTAGTGGCGACAGTTAAGTTCTGAGGTGCCGCTGAGTTAGCTAAAGTTGGCATCTAAGAGAGAGAAAGACCGGGTTTCCCGTGTCCCCCAGGAAACCTGAGCATAGGGAGAGCAGCTCGGGCAAGTCAAGGAAAGCTGCTGCTGGCCCCACCCCTGGGCGAACCGCCCGCGGCCAGCAGGTCCTGACCCCGGCAAACGATCCGCAACCATGGCCAGTGCCTCTACCTTGCGATGGCGCCGCAGCGCCGCCCAACTCCATGCCCTGGCGCAGGTGGAGCGTGAAATCCGCGCCACCGACCCCAACAGCCGGCGTAAGTACCTGCGGGATTTCAGCGAAGCTTTTCGCAGCTACCAGACGGTGCTCACACGGGAGCAACTGGAGAGCCTGCTGCGCAGCGCCGGCATCCTGCTGATTGGCGATTACCACGCCCTGCCGGCTTCCCAGCACTACGCGGCAAGTCTGATAGCTGAGCTGGCGGGCGCCAGCGAGCGTCCAGTAATTCTGGGCTTGGAGACCATTTTTGCCCGCGACCAGCACATCGTGGACGAGTGGATGCGGGGCGAGATCGAGGAAGAGGAGCTGCGAGAGCGCATCCGCTTCGACCTGGACTGGGGCTACCAGTGGGAGCCGTTTTACGAATTGCTGGCGGCGGCGCGCAGCCACGGGGTGCTGATTTATGGGCTGGATTGCATGCCGCGCGACGACCTGCGCAAGATCGCGGCTCGCGACCGGCACGCGGCGGAAAAAATTGCGGAGCTGCGCCTGCGGCATCCGGAAGCCCAGATTGGCGTTCTGTTCGGCGAATCGCACCTGGCTCCTAATCACATTCCCGAGCTGTTGCGCCGCCTGCTGCCGGAGGAACGCGTGCTTACCGTGCTGCAGAATGTGGACCCTCTCTACTGGAAGGCGGCGGGGGAGCGCCGGGAGCAGGTCGAGGCAGTGAGGGTGCGGGAAGACGTGGTTTGCGTGTTCAACTCCACACCTCTGGAAAAGTACGAAAGCTACCGGCAGTGCCTGGACCGCTGGAGCCGGGAGGGCTCGGGCGCGCCCGATTTCGGACCTACCGTATATAACCTGATTGACGGCCTGGCGCGGTTCCTGAACATCAACGCCTGCTCTTCGCACAATGGGCGGCAACCCAAATTCCTGGTGGACCAGTTGCCGGAGGTATATTGCCGTACCTCCGACGAACTGCTGCGCAAGCTGCTGCAGCGGCGGATTGCCGCCGAACCTGACCGCAAAGCGATTCGCGCCCGGCTGGCGGAGCAGGGCAGCGCCTACCTTCCGGCCATGAATTCCATCTACGTGACCGACTTCCAGATGGCGCACGTGGCGGAAGAGGCGACTTCGTTTCTGCATCACGCCTGCCGCGGAGCCAAAGCGGCGAATGGCAATGGCGGCGGCGAACCGGAAGCGCAGGACCGCTTTTACGCCCGGGTGCTGGAGCACGCCCTGGGTTACTTCGGCTCGCGCGTGCTGTACCCGGCGCGGCCGCCGGTGCGGGAAGCCGGCCTGTACGCGTTGTACGCGCAGTCGCAGGCGGAAATCGAAAGCAGCAACGCCTATGGCTATGCCGAGTACATGCGCATGCTGGATTTTCTGGTGCTGCACAAGGACTACGAAGGCAGCATGCGGCGCTACCTGGCTACTCCGGCGCTGATCGAAGAAGGGGTGCGGTTTACCGGCAGCCGCTTCGATTTCGCCACCCGGCAATTGGGGTACATGCTGGGAACCGAGCTCTACGACGCCTATGTGGCGGGGCGGGTGGGGAAGAGATTCCTGCGTTCGCTGTTCTTCTACCAGACCGATAGCCCTGGGGGATGGCGGGAGCTGTACCTGGCCGTGGTGCGGCGGACGCGAAAAACACGGAAGCGTCCGGCCTAGCGAAGCACTCAGCCTTCAACACTCAGCGTTCGGCGCGGGAGCACCCCGGCCTGGGAGATAGTTTCGCGGGCGGGGGCGCCCGCGCCACAAGGTCCAACTTTGAAACCTTGAAACCTTCTCCTAGCCCTTGCCGACCATGGCTTCTTCGGGCACTGGGCGCTCAAAGACGCACTCGCGGGGGGATTTATCGGTACGCAACCCCTGATAGACCGGGGCGCGCATCTTCACCCCGCCGCCGTTGGTTTCATGCGTCCACTCGGAAAATTTGATTTCTGCGACCAGTTCGGGTTTGACCCAGTGCGCGCCGCGGGTGCTCTCTACTTTGTTGGCAAAAGGATTTTTGTCGGTCTTGAGTTTTTGCAGGCGGCGCCACATGTCTTCGTGAGTTGATTCAGTGAAACCGCTGCCCGCCTGGCCCACGTGCAGCAGGCGGCCATGGTCGTCATACAGACCGAGGATGATGGAGCCGAAATGCTCGCGGCTGCCGCGCGGGTCTGTGTAACCGCCGATGACGCACTCCTGGCGGCGGGTAATCTTCATCTTCAGCCATTCCCGGCTGCGCTTCTGCTCGTAACAGCTGTTGCGGCGCTTGGCGACAATGCCCTCCAGCCCCTGCTTCTTAGCGGCCTCATAGAGGCCGATGCCTTCTTCCAGGTGATGGTCAGAGTAGCGCACCAGGCCGTTGCCGGTGATGATGCCGGAAAGCAGCTCTTTCCGTTTCTCCAGGTCCACGCGGGTGAGGTCGTAGCCGTCAAGGTAAAGCAGATCGAAGACGTAATAGGCGATGGGAACTGTTCGGTCGGAGGCCTTGATGCGGCGGCCGTTCCCGCTGATGCCGGTGCGCTGCTGCATCAGGCTGAAGGAGGGGCGTCCGGACTCGTCGAGGGCCACGATTTCACCGTCGAGGATGGCGCTGCGGGCGCGGACCTCGGCGGGCAAATCGCGCAGTTCAGGGTACTGGCTGGTCATTTCGTTCTGGTTGCGGGACACGAGGCGGGCTTTGCCGCTTTCGAGGAAAGCCACCGCGCGATAGCCGTCCCACTTGATCTCAAACAGCCACTGAGGATTGTCGAAGGGCTTGTCCACCAGTGTGGCCAGCATGGGGTGGATGGCGGAGGGCATGGGCGCCTTCTTTGCCCCCTCAACCTTCTGCAATTCTTTTACCACGGAGGACCCAGAGGGCACGGAGGAATTCTTCTTCTTTCCGGCAGCACTCGCGCCGGTCGCATGGGAGGCCGAAGCAGTTGGCGGCGTTTCTTTTTGCCTTGATGATTTAGCCTTTGCTTTTTCCTCTGTTCTCTCTATGTCCTCTGCGCTTGATGGTTTTTTTTTGCGCTTGTCGGCCTTGGCGATGGCGCCGGCCAGCCAGGCTTTGCCGGGCGACTGGGCGGCGGGGCGGCTGCTCTTCCACTCCCGCGCCCCTTCATCACCGGCAATCTGGTCCAGAGTGCGACGGGTGAGCGCGGAGTAGTCGTAGCGGTTGATGTCGTATCCGGGCACGACCTGGTCATCGCGATGTTTGATGAGCAGCCACTCTGTGCCCTTGCTGCCGGGGCGGCGGGAACGCATGCGCGCCAGCACGAATGAGCCTTTCAGCTTTTCGCCGCGCAGCACAAACTTCAGGTCGCCCTTGGCCAGCATGGCGTGAGCATCGCCCTGGGCTTCCCAGGTGCCGACGTCCCACACCATGACGGTTCCGGCGCCGTAGTTGCCGGGTGGGATAATGCCTTCAAAATCGAAATAGGAAACGGGGTGATCCTCCACCTGCATGGCCAGGCGCTTGTCGGTGGGGTCGAGCGACGGTCCCTTAGGCACGGCCCAGGACTTCAGCACGCCATCCATTTCCAGGCGGAAGTCGTAGTGCAGGTGGGAGGCGCGGTGTTTCTGCACCACGAAACGCTGACCGGGCTTTTTGGCCAATTCCGGCGGCGGTTCCGGCGTCGCTTCGAAGCGCCGCTTGCGTTTGTATTCTTCCAGGGCCATGCGCAGTTTTAGATGCCACGCGGGGAAGTCAGGAACCGGAGTCAGCGGTCAGCACCCGCAGGCTGGCAGCCTGCCACCGGTGACAAATCCTATCTTAGAAGCGTGCGGAAGTCAGCTCTGGAGGCGGTCCAAGGGACTGGAGCCAAATCGAGAGCTGGATAAAGCCGGCGTCAGCAGCCGGCCGGGGCGGGGTCAAGCAAATCTGCCGACTCCGGCGGCTGACTGCTGACGCCTGCTCTTTACGCCGCCTTGCCGGCAGCAATGCGATGGATGGTGGATTCTTCCACGTTGTAGGTCTCCACCTTAATGGGGCCTTTGAGGTAGGGCTTGACGATGTCCTGAACCCGGGAGAAGGTATCGCGGTGGTAGCGCTCGGCATCTTCACGGGTCTTCCAGAAGCTGATGGCGACCATGCGCTCGGGGTCGTGCTCGGAAGCCAGGCCTACTTCATCCACAAAGCCGGGTTGCTTCTGCAGTAGAGGAAGGATCTCGTTGCGAAGCCGCTGCTGCATTTCGTCCTTCTTCTCCGGTTTCACCGTACATTCCACGATTCTCGTAAACATAGTGTTCTCCTTTCGAGATGTTGAATGGGGTTCGGTCCGGCCCGCCGAGAATTCGGCCCACGATCAGCCCGAACGGCGGGGAAGGGTTGGTTGCGCCGTTGGTGGTTAGGAAGCGACCCAGGCATTATAACGCCGTTGGGAAGGGCAGCAACACGGAAGCGGGTTGTTGAAGGCGAGCAGTGGCGCAGCTTTTTGATTACAATCGCTGGCATGTTGCGGCGCGCGGTGACTGCGGCTTTGGTGGTGGTGGCGCTGGGTTTTCCCGCGTTCGCCGGCGGACCCCAGGAGGCCCCGGCGGAGGAATTCAGCAACGATGTGGTTTCCCGGCTGCTGCAACAGGTGACGCAAGGTTTGATCACCCACAACCAGAGGCAGATGCTGTCGGCGTTCGATCCCGCGCGCATGAAGAACTATGCGCAGTTTCGCGACAATCTGGCGGCGTTGTTCGCGAAGTATGAAAGCTTTCGCGCCGCTTATCGCTTACGCCAATCGTGGCCGCAAGGAGATCGCGGCGTGATCATTGCCGACTTTGAGCTGGAGGGCAGCCCGCTGGAAGAGGGCTCCCCGCCCTTCCGCCGCAGCGCGCAACTGCGCTTTGAATTTGAACGCGGCCGCAAGGGCTGGCGGATTGTGGACGCGACGCCGCGGGCGTTCTTCTCGCAAACATGAAACGCGACTATCCCGACCGGCCGCTGATCGGCGTGGGAGCCGTGATTGTGGCCGATAATCGGGTTGTGGTGGTGCGCCGGGGCCACGAGCCCTTGAAAGGGGAGTGGTCCATTCCCGGGGGCGTGCTGGAGATCGGGGAGACGCTGCGCGCCGGCGCCGCCCGCGAAGCCGTGGAGGAGACCGGCCTGGTGGTGGAAGCCGGAGAGGTTCTGGAGGTGCTGGACCGCATTGTGCGCGATGCTGAGGGACGCATCCAGTTCCATTATGTGCTGGTTGATTTTCTCTGCCGCCCAATCGCGGGCGAGTTGCGCGCCGGGGGCGATGCGGAAGAAGCACGCTGGATCGGCGGCAGCGAGCTTGAAACCTTTCCCATTGCAGATTCCGCCGCCGCGGTGCTGCGCAAGGGGCTGGAGCGGGCGGGGATCAGCCATTGAGGTGTCAGGTAATCGGGTAATTGTGTAAGTGAACAGCGCACGGCTATTCCTGGCAACGACGGTCGCGGGCGGGAGCCTGCCCTGAGCATGGGGAATCCTGACCACCCACCCGCAACCCCTCTATTTGCACCAGTGATTTTCTCACGGCACACAAAAACTCTTGATTTTACGGCACTTTTCAGGTACTCTGGTTTCACCATCAGAGAGCGGGTGCCCCCGGTGGTAGGCATCAGGCGGGCACTCCACCAGACGAGACGGAACGAGCGTCACCGTTGGTTATCGGTCCTGACCCGGACCGGATGCGGCAGGAAGAACCTGCAAAAGGCCAATCCAAATGAAACGTCACGGGAACCTGATTCTCAACGAGGGAGATTTCGGCACTTTTTACACCGAGCAGGACGACACCAAGTTCTATCTTCGTGTTCGGTCCTTCATCGACATCAAGACGGGTGAACTGCTCACCGACGACGCTGGTCAGCCTGAGCGACGGCAGCAAAAAGCTCTCCTCGCAACGCAGAGTGACAAGTATACCAGCGTGAAATCGCCCGAGGTCGTCAAACTCGCAGGCCAACTCCGCCGACGCATCATCCATTTTGAGCAGGCGGCGGTCACGGGTCAATCGGTCAAGAGTGACAGCGTCACTGCGGCTCCTCCGGTCAAGCCGAATGGCGAGATGACCATCTCGACCTTCTTCAAGGACAAATTCATCCCGACGAAGCGTGGTCTGCGGGACTCGGGCAAACTCGCCGCAGTGACCTTCGAGACGTATCAGAACTATTGGGACTTGTTCCTCGCTAAGCACTTCAATGGGACGTTGACCTTCAAGAATTACGAATCGTGGATGGGGCGGGAGTGGCTCAAGAACCTCCGCAAGGATGACGATTCGCTCTACGGCGAGAACACCGTCCGCAAGATTCGGTCAGTCGCGACGGCAATCTTCGAGGAAGCGAGGGAGCAGGGTTACCTCAAGGAGAACAATCCGCCTGACCACAACGTCTGGAAAGACATCAAGCAGGCGAAACTTCCCTCGGTCCCGACGGAGCAAGGCGTGGCGTATACCGAAGCCGAAATCGACACCCTCGTCCGCAACTTGGATGCGGAACTCGGCAGCGACAAGCCCGGGCGGGAAGCGAGAGACACGAACATCCGCAACGCCCAGATTGCTCTCCTGCTCGGGTTCTTCGCGGGCCTGCGTCCGTCAGAAACGGAAGCACTGGACTGGAGC
>DATGGJ010000732.1:0-5681 GCA_035308585.1 Terriglobales bacterium | reverse complement strand
ACTGAAAAGATGCTCCACTAGCAAAATGTGGGGAGGCTGCAAGCGCGGCACTGTGTTTGCTCGTCTTGCCTGCAGGGAGGCTATTCTGTGTCGGACGAAAGCGGTGGACAAGTAGCAAGGTAGTTAACATGAAGCACCTGTTCCGAAAACCTTACAAGCCTTCACGCTCCCACTTTGCCGCAATTCCCCCCTGGACACAACCGCGCGGCTCTCTCCCGCCAAGGGCAAGGCTGGTATGGAGATACAATATAAGTAGGGGTAGAGCTACATGAATCCCGACTCGGGGACAGGGGAAAAGCGGCCTGCTCGCGGGGTTGTCGGCCTGATTGTAATTGCGATAGCCATCGCTGTGATCGTGATTATGTTGCCGGCGGCACGCTGGTTTTTCCTGATCAGCGTAGCGGTGGGGCTGGTGGTTGCCGGCGGCCTGCATTTGTGGCACAAGTTTCGCCCACTGAAAGAAGAAGACGTGGATAAGCGTCCACTCAAACTGGATTGACAGCCAGGAATCTTCCTTTGGTCCGCTAGCCGAGCCGGTGGGAAGGCCGGTAATTTGCCGGATACACGCAGTTGGCCGGTGCGTGGTGATCTGGCGCACACACCCGGCGCACCAACCGTCTCTGATAGCCACTCAGTTTTTGGCCCAGGGCGGCGAGTGCTTCCACGGCCGGATAACAGTCCGCCCGGGATGCTCGTGAATGAAGCTCTCCGTGATGTAGCAACTCCAGCACACCGGCTTCATGGTGGCGAAAGCATCCTGCAGCCTCTCCGCCGGCAAGCCATTCCACTCCTTCATCATCTTTTTCTCCACATCGAGCAGAGCCGCGGGATGTTGGAAGTGGCTCATCTCGATGGCATGGCCGCAGTAAGCGCAGTCCTTGCCCTCATACCACTGGGCGGCGATGGTCCACACACGGTGGGCTTCGGGGTCCTCTTCGATCTGGCATACGCAAGGCTGGGCGCAATCGCTTCGTTCCGGCCAGCGCGAACAGGCGCTCAGCCGTGTGTGATGAGGAGTAGCGATGGGCGCCAGCACTGCGCCCCAACTGTCCACCTTGACCGCGGCCGGAAGCTTCGTTTCCGGGCAGGTCACCAACATCTTTCCATGGAATCGAAGAAAGTGAGTGCCGGCAAGAACAACCCGGTACAACACAAAGAGGCCGCAGGCGACAAGCAGAGCGAGGAGAACATAATAGACCGGCGTCATAAACGCTCCTGCTCACCCCATCTGCCAGTCTCAGATTAGAACTGTACGTACATCGAAGCAGTGACTCATGAGCCTCTCTGGCGTGATGAATGTCACCACCCCCCTGCCCATCGGTCGCGAGGGCTCTCAATGCGGGCCGGCCGCTTCCTGGGTTCCGGTGGAGACTGAAGGCTTGAAACCTGCGCGCTCCATGCCCCGCTGTACCTCCGGGTTTTTCATGAAGGTGTTCCACACAAATCCGGTACGGGCGTTCTCCGCCATCAGCATGGTGATGCCGGTATCAATGCCGATTACATCGGGGTCGTACCAGTCCTTGAGAGGGTTAAAGGCATTGACGAAGCCGTACTGGCTCCAGGCTTTGGGATAACGATTCTTAATGGTGCGCAGCACCCGCATGACCGGCTGGGGAAGAAAGGGAAGCGATCCGGCGGTCGCGCTGGGCACGACGGTGCCATCAATGGGGCCCATCTCTGGCGGTCCGCCCCAAACCACATAGCCGTTTTGCGAGTCGGACGCGGTGATCCCCCACAGGTCATCGCTGTAGTTGGAAAACTCCTTCCCTAGTTCCAGGCAGAAGCGGTGGTGGGCCTCAGTCGCCAGCACGGAGTTCTGGAAGTAGTCGGCATAAGCATCGCGTTTGCCGCGGAAGTCGAACCAGGCCTGCGAATACTGGTGCACGAACAAGGGGGCAAAGGCGCCAACGTAGGTCAGCCCGTCATATTCGAAGGTGGTGCGCTTCCAGGCATTCCAGGCGGCCGGCGGCAGGGGGTGGGTGAACGAGCCCATGCCGAGCAGATACATCATCATCAATTCGCTGTAGTAATCCCAGCGGGAGGGCAGAAATCCCACCTCCGGCGTCCACCCTTGAGGCAGCAGGGTGGTGTCCTCGGAAAGCCAGGTCCAATCCACCCGGTTGAAAATCTGACGGGCCAAAAGATTGATTTCGGGATGGCGGAAGTACTGGCGGCAAGTGAGCACACCACACAAGAGGATGGCTGTATCCACCGAAGAAACCTCGGAGTCCCACATCCTCTCCCCGGTGTCCACGTTGGCGAAGTGAAAAAAGAAACCGCGATGAGTGGACAGCTTCTTCCACAAAAACTGCAGGGTAATGAGCACGCGCTCGGTAGCTTCCGGAAGCGTGATCAGGCCGCGATTGTGCCCGATGCAGACTGCGGACAGGCCAAACCCCGTGGCCGCCACGCTGGCCACCACCCGGCTATCCGGCGCGCGCACGTTAAAGCGATCTTTGACCAGCCCGGTTTGAGGACTGGCCTGCTCCCAAAAGAAGCAAAAGTCAGCGTTAACTACCTCATCCAGGAGCTGGTTGTCTTCAGTGGAAAGCTTGGTGGGAGCGGGAGGAGGAGCAAAACAAGGCGGGGAAGCTCCGGGCTGATGAGCGTCTACAAGCAGAGGGAGGATGCCGCGGCGGGCGAGCGGGAGGCACAAGCCAAAGCTGGCCGTGCTACGCAGCCAATCCCGGCGGGTAAGTTTTCGGCGGTTGTCGCTCCTTTCGTCCACTGCCCCGATTCTAAACGAGCATTGCTCACCAAGCGCAAGTAGAGGATGGCAGCTCCCGTGCCATAAAGATTACTGCCGGGGAACGCTGCGACACGTGCCCTTCCCCGTTCCAGCTGTCGTAAGATGAGGTTGGAGCATGACACGCGGGCAGAAAATTGCGTCCGGGATGGGCATCGGCGCTATTGCGGCCGCCCTTGCGGCCGGGCTCGTCTTGTGGTCCCGGATCCCGAAGGCCAAGCCGGTGACCTTGAAGGGAGCGGTAATCCGGCAGGAAGCCGACCCTAATAAGGAACAGCCCATCGCCGGGGCTCAGATCATCGGCTCTGGAGGCTTGGCCACGGGCACGGCCCAGTCCGATGCGGCCGGCTATTTTAGCGTTACTCTGCGGCCGGGGATAAAGCCGGGCGAACTCATCACGCTCAGCTTCGCCCAAACCGGCTATCGTCCCCTGATGCTGAAGGAAGTTCATCCGGGCACGCTGATCGTGGCGCGTATGCTGCCCCTGTCCCGCGCTCCCCACCCGTCGCCGGTTCCGACCAGAGGGGTCATAACCAAAGCTTCTGTCGCGGTGCGTTATTCGCAGAAGACCACTTCGGCATTGAACGTGGGCAGCGCCGTCAGAACCTTCCAGGTAGTCAACACTGGAAATGTTCCTTGTCATGGCCAGCAGCCCTGTTCGCCGGACGGAAAATGGAAGGCGGCCATCGGCTCGCTTTCGCTGGATGCTGGCGAGGGCAATCAATTTCGCAATCCCAGGGTTTCCTGCATCGCCGGCCCCTGCCCGTTTACCCGCACTATCAGCAATGATTTCTCCGATGACGGCCGCAAAGTCAAAATATCGGTGCTGAACTGGTCTGACACTGCGACCTTCCTCTTTGAGGCCGAGGTATATCACCCCATGGTCAGCGAGACCATACGCGACTCCTATCCCGTGATTTTCGGGCAGGCGTTGAACTTCACGCTGCCGCCAGATGCCGAGGGTCCGAGCATCGAGGCCGAGGTCAACGGCAGCGCCATCGTTTTTCCCCTCGGGCCGAACCTGTGTCTGGCTTGGGCCACATGCAACCTCCGTGAGGATAAAGACCAGACCAAGGTGTACAGGTGTGAACTGAACCCCGGCTATCGCTTCCGCTGATTCATTCCTATGGCGGCGAGGGTGGTACCCGATGATCAAATGCGGGAGGAGAACATGCTTTTGGCGGTCGCGAACAAGCAGTGCCCGGCCAGCGAACAGGCATGGCAGTGCGAGAGTTCCGCTATTTCCAGCATGCGCAGGGACCGCGACCAGGCATACCAAGGCGGTTTCCTCAGCTGACACCGGGTGACCATAAGCCCGGTCTTGGCGTTCTCGGTTTCGCGGATGAATCCGCAGCGGTCTTCACCATTCGAGAAACTTGAGCTCACGTTTGCTCCCGTGGTTGTGCCAGTATGTTGCGCTCTTCAGATCATACCTGTGACCGCAATCACACTTTGCCATCCTGAGATGTGTAAATCCTGTGTTATTCCTGAAATTGATGGCCGCCGCCGGCCCGCAACCTGATGCCAAGGCAATGTTGCGCAGCAACGCCGGCCGCGCGAGCTGGCAGATAATCACAGGCAGGCGGCTCGTGATATTGCCATTTTCACACCGGCTGGGCGAAGGATTCCTCAATGGGCGTCAAGCGCGCGGTGAAGTGGCGTAAGAAGGGCGCCTCGTAGGCGAGATGCAGGCCACGCAGTTGTTCGCGACGGCGCCAGACTTCCAGAATGACCTCGACCACGTAATCAATGTGGCTCTGGGTATAGACACGGCGCGGGATGGCGAGGCGCACGAGGTCCATTTTCGCGGCCTCGCCAAACATGAGCGTGCCGATCTCCACGCTGCGGATGCCGCCTTCCAGGTAGAGTTCGCAGGCCAGAGCCACCCCGGGAAATTGGTGCACGGGAATGTGAGGGAGGAAGGCGCGGGCGTCAATATAAATAGCGTGGCCGCCGGGGGGTTGCACAATCGGAACGCCCTCCGCCGCGATGTGGTTGCCAAGGTAGGCGGTTGAGGCAATGCGGTAGCGCAGGTAATCCTCGTGCAGCGCTTCCTGCAGGCCCACGGCTATGGCTTCCAGGTCGCGCCCGGCCAGCCCGCCATAGGTAGGATAGCCTTCCGTAAGGATGAGCAGGTTTTTCTCCTGCTGCGCCAGAGCGTCGTTGTTGGTGCAGAGAAAGCCGCCGATATTGGCCAAGCCATCCTTCTTGGCCGACATGGTGCAGCCGTCGCCGTAACTGAAAATTTCGCGCGCGATCTCTTTCGGCGTTTTTCCCTCGTAGCCGTTTTCTCGCAGCTTGATGAAATAGGCGTTTTCCGCGAAGCGGCAGGCGTCAAAGTAAAGCGGAATGCGATGGCGCCGGCAAACCGCGCTCACCGCCCGCACGTTTTCCAGCGAGACCGGCTGGCCTCCGCCTGAATTGTTGGTGATGGTGAGCATCACCAGCGGCACCTTTTCGCGCCCTGCGCGGCTGAGCAGCCTCTCCAGCGATTCCACGTCCATGTTGCCTTTGAAAGGATGGTTAAGAGAGGGCTCACGGCCTTCGGGAATGAGCAGGTCCACCGCCTGCGCGCCGACGAATTCGATGTTGGCGCGGGTGGTATCGAAGTGCGTGTTATTGGGTACGATATCGCCCTGGCGGCACATCACGTTGAACAAAATGCGCTCCGCGGCCCTGCCCTGGTGGGTGGGAATGACGTGGCGAAAGCCGAAAATGTCGCGCACCGAGTCGCGCAGGTGATCGAAGCTGCGGCTGCCGGCATAGCTTTCGTCGCCTTCCATAATGGCGGCCCATTGCTGCGTGGACATGGCGCCGGTTCCCGAATCGGTCAGCAAGTCAATGAGCACGGCGTCAGCCGGGAGCTGAAACAGGTTGTAACAGGCGGCCCGCAGAAGAGCTTCCCGCTGCGGCCGGGTGGTCCAGTGGATTGGTT
>DATGGJ010000731.1:0-4819 GCA_035308585.1 Terriglobales bacterium | reverse complement strand
GTGGAATACTTTCTCGAGCACTACAACCGCAAATACAACTGCCGCGCCCGCGAGCTTTCCGACGAGCTCAAGGCCATGCTGCAGAAGTACCACTGGCCGGGCAACATCCGCGAGCTGGAAAATTTGATTAAGCGCTACGTCATTCTGGGCGCGGAAGAAGCCATCACCAACGATCTGGTCAGCCAGCAGCGCGACGTTTTCAATCCGGAAATTTCCTTTGACGGCCCCATCTCGCTGAAGAAACTGACCCGCCAGGCGGTGCGCGAGTTGGAGCGCAAGGTCATCCTGAAAGTGCTGCAGGCTAACCACTGGAACCGCAAGCAGTCGGCGCGGGCGCTGAGCATCAGCTATCGGGCGCTGCTCTATAAGATCCGCGACACCGGACTGCCCTCTAACCGCGGCGCCAAACTGCCCACGCCCGCCAATGGCGTGAATGGCAACGCGGCCGCCACCGCCGATTAATCGCCTAAGGTTTCTTCTGTGGAGCAGGACTTCGAGATCTCCCCTCGGGGCCTGCTCCACCCCTCGTCTCTTTCAGTGTTCTCCAGCTACTACGACCTCACACACCACCATGATGTCATTCTGAGAGAGCTCGAGCCGAGCTTGCGAGGCGAGTGGGCACGAAGAACCTATGCATTTCCGCGGGAAGCGTGCCCTGGCGGGCCCCGGAGCCGCCATTCTCTTTTCCACCCTTCGCCCAAGCGCCGTCCATCTGCATGCCCCTGTCACGCCCCTCCTGATTCCAGCCATGACCCGTCGCACACCAGCACGATCTTGCCTATCACGCCTCCCTTGCCAAGCAAGTCGTGCGCTTGTCTGGCCTCGGCCAGGGGAAATCGCCGCGCGATCAGCGGCCTGATCTTTTGCTGCTGAAGCAGTTCAAACAGGGCGGTCAAATCCTGCCGAAACCATGCCGGTTTTAGCCGTTTAAGCGTCTGGATGCTATAGGGGACCACCCGCTTCCGGCCCGGGGAAAGCCAGCCGCCGGCGATGTACAAACCGAAAATTGCGATTGCACGATAACGATGACGACGGCCGCCGCGGCCTGAAGCCAATCGTCCCCCACGCAGCGAGCCGGTAAGGCCATAGGCCACCACCCTCCCGCCGCGACGGAGCGCCCTGCGGGAACGCCAGATGTGCGCCCCACCAATGCTGTCAAAGACGACGTCTACACCCTCGCCCGTGAGGCGGTGAATTTCTTCCACGAAGTCCTGATGCTGATAATCAATGGGGATGCCGCCCAACGTCGAAACGGCGGACGCGCCCGGCGAGGAACAGGTGCCGTACATTTCCAGCCCCGCCAGCCGCCCAAGCTGCAATAGCGCCGAGCCGACCCCGCCTGCCGCGCCGTGGATCAGCACCCGCTGGCCCCCTCTGACCTTGGCGGAACGATGCAGCATCTGGTACGCCGTAACGTAGTTCAGGATGAGGCTGACTGCCTCGGCGGCGTCCAACCCGGAGGGCACGGGAACCAGTTCGCGTTGCGCCAGGCAGACGAACTCCGCATAGGCGCCGCTGATGGGCATCGCGGCAACCATCTGGCCTGCTTCCATTCCGCAGACACCGTCGCCCAGCCGATCCACCACCCCCACCAGATCCCATCCTGGTGTGAAGGGCACCACAGGCGTCTCGGGATGAATGCCCTCGCGCGCCATGATGTCGGGCAGGGAGACGCCAGCGGCCCGCACTTTCACCCGAACTTCCCCCTCCTTTGGCTCGGGGCACTCTTCTTCCACCACCCGAAGCGCATCGGGCCCGCCGTAGTGGGTAACAATGATGCGCCTGTGTCTCACCGGCCTCTTCCTCGCTTGCGCCGGCCCTCGAGCGGGTGCGGCCTAACCCGTATTGCGGCAGACCGCGCTGCCTCCTCGCGGCTGACCACCCCAGCCATGGGCGCTTATCCTAGCCCACGGATAGAAAGGTGATTCACTGAATCGCCGGCGGCAAGCTATCGCTTTTTACCAAGGATTGCACAAACCGCAAAACACCATCATTCTAGTTCCCGCCATTCTAATTCCCGCCCTGAGCAAATATCGACGGGACGGGTGGCCCACTCAAGCCTGCTTTTGGCTTGAGTGGGAGTGTTCCCGCTCGCTCGCGTCTCCGCGCCGTCCACTCCGATTCGATCTCTACGCGTCCTTCAACGCCGGTTGCGTAGTGGAGAAAGCTGCTCCACGGCCAGTCCTCTGGACGCTCGCATAACCCAGCCTTTACCGGATTGCGGTGAATGTAACGAAGCTTTTCCACAAATTGGGGGTAGTTGCGAATGTTGAAATCGTAATAGCGCTTCTGCCAAAAATGCTCAGGTGTCCCACTCAAGCCCGCTTTTGGCTGAGGTCCCTCGACTTGCTCGGGATTTCGGCGCGCGGCTCAGACGCCGCGCAATCGCCTCAACTTGAGGGAGAGATTCCTGATCAAGCGCCGCGATGTTCCCTGCTTCAGCGACTTCAACGCCTCGGCCAGCGTGCCCTGTTGCGGCTCGCTGACAGGTGAACATGCTCCGGCATGACTACATAGCCATAGACGTAGAGTCTGTAACTGCGCCGCACCCGCTCCAGGGCTGACTCGAAGATTCGCCGGTTTTCGTCGCTAATTAGCAACCGACGGCGATGGTAACAGCAGAAGGTAACGAAATGACTTTGACCACTCTGCTGAAAACGTGTCAGTCCCCAAGGCATGAGGACAATCTAGTTGGTCAGTCGGGCCCTGTCTGTGACGTCATAACACCCCCACTCAAGTTGAGGCGGTTGCGCGGCCTCTGAGCCGGCGGCGTGGGTGGCCCACACAACGCCGGGCCCTGTCTGCGGCGTGGGTGGCCCACACAACGCGGTTTCCGTTGTGTGGGATAAGTGGAGAGATGCTTCTGTGAGTTATTCGAACGCTGACTTGACCAATCCGCTACGCTCCCACTCAAGCCACCTCCGGGCTTGAGTGGGCCACCCGCCGACTCGCTCGGGATTTCGGGCGCGCGGCTCGGATGCCGCGCAACCGTCTCAACTTGAGTGGGCCACCGGCCAATGCATTTCTTGTATGGTGAAGCGCGGGCTGATTGAGTGGGCCGCCCAATAATCAAAACAGGAAGTGCTTCAAGGGTTAGACGAAGGGCGCGCAAGCCCGGGGGACGCGGCCGGCCTACTCCTGGCGCCAGCCCACAATTTCCTTCAGTCCGTCGGCGCGGGTCTGCTCGAACAGGCGCACCAGGTGGCGGCAGTGCTCGAATTCATGGATGTCGGCCCACACTTCCGCCTGCCAGTCCTTGTCGTGGCTGGCGGCCTCGCCGCAGGTGGCGCAGCGGGTATAGAGACGCACCGGAGCCGGGCGCTCCATTTCCCCGGCTTCCGGCAGTTCGATGAAGACCACGCGCACATCCTGTATCTCATCGTGGTCCCCGATTTCGTGCTCGTAGCGCAACAGGTAGGGGAATCCCAGCTTGCGCGCCTCCAGTTCCGCCTCCAGGCGGCTGTTAAACGGACCATACTCGGCGCGGTTATGTTCGATGGTGTCGCACGCCATCCAGAAAGTTTCTTTGTAGGTCATTCAGGGCCTCAGCGCTTTGCTTCCGGAACAGCGTGGAAGAAGGCTCGAAAATAGCAATCTCCATGCCGCCCGCCATTACTCCTAACTCATTCATAATAAATGTCATTTTCCTGCCCCGCCGCGGTCTGGATTGCAAGCTTTTGCGCAGTTTTGCCGGCCCGGAAGCACAGCCCGTGCAGAGTGCCAATTTCAGCCCGCGGCAGTTACCGGCACGCCGCCCCAGGTGACTCCGGTAACTTGTGGGGGCCACCATCCGCGGGGGTAACATCCATCCACCAGCTAAATATCACGCAGGGGAGGGAATGGGCCGGCGCAGGCAAGCACGCACCACGGCCAGGCTGACGGTCAAGCTCTGGGGCACAGACGCCTCTGGGCAGCCCTTTATTGACCCGGTCATGACCCGCAACATCAGCGCCCAGGGTGTGCTGCTGGAAGGGGTTCATCGCCAGCTCCACCCCGGAGACGCCGTGGGTCTCACCTACAACCAGCGGAAGGCGCGTTTTCGCGTCAGCTGGGTGGGCGAAGCGGGCGGCGAAGAGCAAGGGCTGGTGGGGCTGGAAAACGCGGTTCCCGGCCAGCTGCTCTGGGATTTGCCCCTGCCTCAGCCCGCGCCCGATCCTTACGTTCCCGCCAAAGTTACCGACCGCCGCCGCTTTCCCCGCTTCGAATGCAAGGCCAGCGTGGAAGTGCGCCTGCAGTCCTCCGGCTCCCCGGTGCGCGGCAACCTGGTGGACCTCAGCCTGGGCGGCTGTTATATCGAGATGATGATTCCCCTGCCGGTCAGCACCCAGCTTGATCTGGTTGTCTGGCTGGAAAGCGGCAAACTGGCCACTCCCGGGCTGGTCACCAGCAGTCACGCCGGCTTCGGGGTGGGCGTAAAGTTCATCGGCATGGGCAAGCCCGAGCGCCAGATGCTCGAACAATACCTGGCGCAGCAGGCATCACAAAGCCGTCCCGCGGTCAGCCGTGCCAGCAAGGCCGGCGCTGGCCGCCAGCTCTGAGCCCGGCATTCCCCGTAGCCGAAGGTCCTTCCCCTTCCAAATTACAAATTAGAAATTACTCAATTTACAAATTGGGGAAACCGGGGAGTGTAGCCCAACCCGCCCCTCAGTTGGCCGTTTCCCACATTTCCTGGACCACGTGCCAGGGTACGGCCTGGCGGCCGCTGCTGCGCGTGGCCAGGCAGCGCTCCACGGTGGCGGAGAGGTATAGGTGGCGAAAAGGCTTGGTGAGAAATTCCTGGGCGCCGCTGATAAACGCCTCCAGCGCCTTGCGCGGGTCG
>DATGGJ010000730.1:0-3760 GCA_035308585.1 Terriglobales bacterium | reverse complement strand
TTTCTGCACGGCCACCGTGTTCGCCAACCGTTTCTACCAGTCCACCCAGCTGCGGCTGGGACAAATGTGGTTTGGAAGGGGAGAGGCGGCTCTGGCAGCCGGACAGCCGGAGCAGGCGATTCAGGACTTCCGCAACTCGCTTTACTACTCGCACGGCGATCCCGGCTACCGCTTGCATTTGGCCGAGGCGCTGCTGGCCGCCAACCGCAGGCCGGAGGCGCAATCTTACCTGCTGACCCTGTGGCAGGACGAACCCAGCAACAGCACCATCAATCTGCAACTGGCACGGCTTTCGGCCAAGCAGGGACGAACCAGGGCGGCGCTGCAGTATTACCACGGCGCTATCTATGGGTTGTGGCCGGACGGCGCGGCCGCCGCCCGTCGGCAACAGACCCGTCTGGAACTGATTCACTATCTGCTCAGTCGGAACGATAAGATCCAGGCGGATGGAGAATTGATTGCCTTGCTTCCGGAACTTCCCCGCGACGCGGCGCCGCACACCGAGGTTGGCGAGCTGTTTCTGCAGGCCGACGACCAGGACCGCGGCTTGCAGGAGTTCCAGGAAGCGTTGCGCCTGGATCCTAAGAACTCTGCCGCGTTACAGGGTGCCGGTGAAGCCGCGTTCCTGCGGGGGCGATATGGCGAAGCCGCTCAGTACCTGGAGCGCGCTGTGCGCGGCGGTCAGCATGACCCGAAAGCGGAAGAACTGCTGGCCACCAGCCGCCTGGTGCTGGAATGGGACCCCTACGCCAAGGGGCTCAGTTCCAGGCAGAGGGCAGCCCGCATCGTGCAGGCATTTCGCCGAGCCAGCCAGCGGCTTCAGCAATGTGCCGCCATGAAGGACATCACGCTCGCCCCCAGCCCGCCGGCCGGCGGTACAGCACCCAATTCCGCCGCCCCCTCACCCGCTGCCCCGCAATCTCGTTCCGGGCTGATAGCCAAAATTTTCGGCAAAATTGAGCCGGGAAAGAGCGCCACACCTGCGCCTCCGGCGTCCAGCCAACTCGATGCCGAAAAGGTGCAGCAACTGCAGCAGCAGGTCGCGCAACTCACCCGCGGGGTACGCACCTACAGATTGGAACGCGATCCGCAGCTTGGAGATCTGGCGATGGGGCTGGTGACCCAGATCGAAAGCGTAACGGCGCAGCAGTGCGGCTCCCCCCAGGGCGCTGATCTGGCGCTTCTGCTCCTGGCCCACCAGGCGGAGGAACAGTGAGCGGGAGCGCGAGTTCGCCCTCAGCCGTGAATAGAGGAAGCAAGCCACGCCAGCGGCACTTCTGGCCCTCTCGCCACCGCATTATCGCGGAAGAGCCTTTCTTCCTGGTGCTGGCCATTTTCATCGGCATCCTTTCCGGGCTGGCGGTAGTGTGTTTCCGCATCGCCTATCTTTCCACCCGCATCTGGCTGTTGAGCACCTCCCTGTCGCCCGCGCCTTCGCACTTGCTGCTCGTGCCCTCGCTCACCGGGATAGTGATCGCTCTGCTGGTCATTTATATCTTCCCCTATGTGCGCGGCAGCGGAGTCAACCAGACCAAGGCCGCGCTCTACATCTACAACGGACACATTCCCTTCCGCACCGTCATCGGGAAATTCATCTGCTCGGCGCTGGCCATCGGCAGCGGGCAATCGCTGGGACCGGAAGACCCGTCGCTGCAGATCGGCGCGGGCATTGCCTCGCTGCTGGGGGAGAAACTGCGGCTCTCGCGCGAGCGTCTGCGCCTGATTGCGCCGGTGGGCGCGGCTGCCGGGCTGGCCGCCGCCTTCAACGCCCCTATTTCCGCCGTGCTCTTCGTAATCGAGGAGGTCATCGGGCGCTGGAGCGCGGGCGTGCTGGGCGCGGTGGTGCTGGCGGCGGTGTCCAGTGTGGTGGTGGAACGCTGGTTTCTGGGCTCGGAACCGCTGTTTCGCGTTCCCCCCATCGGGGCTGTCAATCCCAGTGAACTGCTGGCTTATGCCGTGCTGGGCGTGGTGGGCGGCATCGCATCCGTCGTCTTCCTGAAGCTGATCCTCTTCTTCCGCTTGCGCCTGAAAAATGCTCCCCGATGGACCCAGTACCTGCAGCCGGGCGTGGCCGGGCTGCTGATTGGCTTTATCGGTTATCTCGGCTTTCCTCAGGTGATGGGAGCGGGCTACGCCTATATGGACCAGGCCATGCACAGCCAGTACACCTGGCAGGTGCTGGGCATTTTGGCGGGGCTGAAGATCCTGGCCACCACCATTTCCTTCGTCAGCGGCACCCCCGGCGGCATGTTCGCGCCCACTCTGTTCGTGGGGGCCATGCTGGGCGGGTCGGTGGGCGCCCTGGAGCACCAACTGCTTCCCCACTTGAGTGGTCCCATCGGTGCCTATTGCCTGGTGGGTATGGGAACGCTGTTCGCCGGCTTCATTCGCGCGCCCATGACTTCGGTGTTCATGGTGCTGGAGGTAAGCGGCGATTACACCATAATCGTGCCGGTGATCATTTCCAACACCATCGCCTACGTGATTTCACGTGCCGCCCAGCCCACACCCCTTTTTGACGAACTCTCACGGCAATCGGGGCTGGACCTTCCCTCCATGGAAGAACAGCGGGAGCAGCCGTTGCTCCGTGTGGAGGACGCCATGCGGGCCCCGCGAACTCCGATGCTCACCGGGGACGAGCCCATCAAGGTGGCGATGCGCGAACTGGAGCAATCCACCGAACCACTCCTGCTGTTCCGCTTGCCCGACGGAACGTGGCGGGGAGTCACGCGCAAGAAACTGGCGGAGATGGCGGACCAGGGAGACGCCGAGTTGCCGCTGAAGACCGTGGGCGC
The DNA here is from genome assembly GCA_035308585.1 of Terriglobales bacterium. Classification (GTDB taxonomy): domain Bacteria; phylum Acidobacteriota; class Terriglobia; order Terriglobales; family Acidobacteriaceae; genus JAICWP01. Next base: position 965 of record DATGGJ010000730.1, on the reverse strand, counting down.
GGAGAACAGCCTGGCGCCGCTGCTCCATCCCGACCATCCACTGGACACCGCCTTGCGCCACATCTATGACTGGCCGCTTCTACCGGTGGTGCATCGCGCCGACCCCGCCCAGTTGCAGGGCGTTGTGGCCCTGCCCGACATACTGAATGCTTACCGCCGGCGCGCCGCCCGGGGGAATCGTCCATAGTGTCAGTGGCTCCGCCGCCGATTGATGCTTGCTCCTTCGACCGCGGACGCTCACGAGGTCTCCAATGGGCTCAGTTCGCCCGTTATTCAAGAGAGGAACAACGAGCTTGCGATCAGACGGTATAATCCTCTCCAATTATGGCGTTGGCCCCGGGAGCAAAACTCGGGCCATATGAAGTTATCGCGCCACTGGGCGCGGGCGGAATGGGAGAGGTGTACCGCGCCCGCGATCTCAAGCTGAATCGCGACATTGCCATCAAAATACTTCCTGACCTCCTGGCCGGAGATCACGAGTGCCTGGCGCGTTTCCGGCGGGAGGCACAGCTACTCGCCGCGCTGAATCATCCTCACATCGCTCATGTCATGGATTTAAGGACTCCGCCGGAACCTATGCCCTCATCATGGAGTTGGTCGAGGGCCCCACCCTAGCGGAAAAGATGATGGAAGTATCAGGCACGGCTCCGGGCGGCCCGGGAATGCCGCTTGACCTGACGCAGTTGCACGACCCCACTGCGATGCGGGCATTCGATATCACACCGGATGGAAGACACATTGTTTTTGACCGCTTGCGAGAGAACTCAGATCTGGTGCTGATAGACCTCGAAAAGTGACGCGCGGTTTGCGGTTTCGGCTGTCGCCATGGTTGCGGCAGACGCGGCAAGAGCCAGAAAGCCGGCGGCAGCCGCGAGCTAATTAGGAGCTACCACGCACAACTTCTTCTCGTATAAAATGTGAGTAGTTTTAGCCACCCCAGGCACGAGTCAAATCACCCTATGTCA
>DATGGJ010000729.1:0-5731 GCA_035308585.1 Terriglobales bacterium | reverse complement strand
AAGCTGACGGTGGCGGGCGTGCTCCCGACAAATCCGAAAGTGCCGGTGACCAGAAAGGCGGCGTCGGTGGAAGGGCCAGGCAGATTTATGGTCTGCAGGGCCCGGATGATTGAGTACACGGAGAGCGTGCTCCCAGAAAGCAGGTAAGCGGTGCTGCTGTCCGGCGAGAACGCGGCGGCGGTCACCCCCGAGAGCAGAAGGGGAGTAGAGGCGCTGCTCTTGGAATTAACAATATAGACAACGTTCGGGTTGGAGGTTGTGTCGGAAACGATTGCCTGGGTGCCATCGGGAGAAATAGCCAGCACTTTGCTGGTACCGGTACCGAAGACTGTGAAAGTATTGCCGGTGAAGGACAAGACCTGCAAGCCTCCGGCGCTGCCAAAGTATGCCTTGGCACCGGTGGCATCTATGGCCATGGAATTGGGCGGATTGGGCAGCGCGATGGCGGTTCCCGCGGTATTCGTCTGGGTGTTAATTGGGATCAACGAAGCCTTGCACCCGGAGACCCCCAAACATCCTGTGCTGGCCACATAAACATTGCCGAAAACCGCGGCGCCGGTCACCGTCGTTTTCACCACATTGCTGGAATAAACCTCGTACAAGTTGACATTGCAGCCGGGGGGAGCGCAAACCGGGAATATCGCCGCTCCTCCGGGGCTGACGGCGGTGACGCTGCCGCTTTTTGTGGTGGCTACACCCGGTTGAGAACTGATCCAGGTCAGGCCGGTTACGGAGATGACATTCCCCTGGGTATCGGTGACCGTAGGCGCCAGCGTCGTGCTGCTGCCCTTTTGTAATGACAGTGAGTTCGTTCCCGTGCTGGGAGCGAGAACTGAGATGGACTGTACGGGGCAAGTTTCAAATGGAACGCTCTGGCCGTTGAGCCCGCTGACGTTGGCGAAAACATGGGTCAGGCCCGGCTGGGCCGCAGTGATCTGCACCTGGTTGGCGTGCAGGCCGGTGGTGCTGGTTTTGCCAACCGCCGGTTCCATTACAGACCAAGTCAAAGGGCCCACGAAAGGGGTTATGTCGGTGCCACCGCTGAGAACGGTGGCTTGAAAAATCTCAGTCTGGTTCTGCGGCACACAGGGAGAGTTCGCGGGGCTAATCGCGATGCTGGTGACCTGGGGATGAACATAAACCGTGGTTTGCGGGCTGGGGGTGCCGTAGCCCGATGCGCGCACCACCACCACCCCTGGCGGTCCCGGGCTGCAGACGATGAAATTCGCATCCCAACTTCCGGCACAAGCCAAACCGCTGGGGGTAAAGGACAGGATTCTGTTATTGCTGGTCAGAAAGGTAATAGATGTACTTATTACGGTCTTGTTGTTGGTGACGGTGGCACTGAACTGCAGAGTGGAGCCCAGGTTCATCGAGGCGGTCGGACTAGGGGTTAACGTCACACTTATGGAGGGGCCCCCAGACGAGCTGCTGCCTTTACCGCAACCTAAAAAACTTAAACTTAAGGTACATATCAATGCCAGAGCGCCCGCGCAGGGACCCAGTTTGCTAATACGACTCATCGAACCTCCCCGTCCAATTCGGCGATTGGACGGAAACCCAGACATGTTGTTCCTGAAACCCTCAGTCTAGATGCTGGGCTTTTTTTCGGTCAAGTTGAGGCGTTTAGCGGGGGTGAAGGAGCCGCCGCAAGCGACGACCGGGAGCCCGCTGGCGAAATTCCGAGCGTGACCCTATCGGACCGCCGCCTGTCAGCCGCTGCCGGATGCCTCGAGGTTGACGCTTAGGGAAGAGAGTTGTTATATTTTAAGAGTTCCGCGAGTCAGGATTGGCTTGCCTGTGTGTGTTCGCTTTCGCCGCCAGGAGTGCGCGGCGGAGGCGACCCGTTGTCTGTGGCAGCTTTTGCTTTAACCGCCCCTGGGTGAAAGCCCGCGGGCGCCCTCGCTGAAACGGTACCTGCGCTGCCTTTCGCCCCGTCAAACCCGGCCCTGTGCCGGGAAGAATGCGAAAGGGTATGCAGGTCGAGGCAGGCGAAACGGAGCACCTCCTGCCCGGACCGTAAGCCGGTTCGGGAGTGGCTGGGTGCCACCGTCGCCCGGCCCAAGGAATCCCTAAATCTCCTCCCAAGCGCGGAGGAAGTATGGTTGGGCAGCGATGCCAGCCAGCCCCTCCCAGGGGTCAAGCGGGAGCGCGCTGGCTGTGTGTCGAACAGCCAGGCAGTGCACCGGCAGAAATGCCAAGGAGTGTAAGGTGCCTACATTCAATCAATTGGTTCGCCGGGGCCGGACCAGGCCGCGTTACAAGACGGCCAGTCCCGCCTTGCAGGCTTGCCCGCAGAAGCGTGGCGTCTGCACCCGCGTTTATACGCAGACTCCCAAGAAACCGAATTCGGCGCTGCGCAAGGTGGCGCGCGTGCGGCTGACCAACGGCATTGAAGTGACCACCTATATCCCCGGCGTCGGCCATAACCTGCAGGAGCACTCCATTGTGCTGATCCGCGGCGGCCGTGTGAAAGATCTCCCGGGGGTCCGTTATCACGTGGTTCGCGGCACCCTGGACGCGGTGGGCGTGGCCAACCGCAAGCAGAGCCGGTCGAAATATGGAGCGAAGAGACCGAAGTAGTTGTCAGTGGCCAGTCAAACCTGAGCGCGGTGAAACCCGGCTGCGCCAGGCAGGTTCAAGCTAGAAGCTTAGGAGCAAGCAGCTACATGCCAAGAAAAGGACATATCGTCAAGAAGGAAGTAGAGGCCGATCCGGTGTTCGACTCGACCCTGGTCACCAAGTTCATTAATTCGATGATGTGGGCGGGGAAGAAGAGCACGGCGGAGGGCATTTTCTACGACGCCATGGGCCGGCTGCAGGAGAAAGGCGGCGATGAGTCGCTGAAGCTGTTCAAGAAGGCAGTGGAGAACGTCAAGCCGCTGCTGGAAGTGAAGACGCGGCGCGTGGGCGGGGCGAACTACCAGGTTCCGGTAGAGGTCAACCAGGACCGGCGCACCTCGCTGGCCATCCGCTGGCTGATTACGTACAGCCGCGGACGCGGCGAAAAGGGCATGGTGGACAAGCTTTCCAACGAGTTGCTGGACGCGGCCAATAACCGCGGCGCCGCCATCAAGAAGAAAGAAGACGTGCACCGCATGGCGGAAGCCAATAAGGCGTTTGCGCATTACCGCTGGTAGCCGGCGAGGTTCTGCCGGTCAGCCAGAGAGCTAATCAGCGGGACAGTTTTGTAAAGGAAACGGACGAGTAAAGTGGCGAGAGAAGTTCCATTAGAGCGTTGCAGGAATATCGGCATCATGGCGCACATTGATGCCGGTAAGACCACGACGACGGAGCGCATCCTGTTCTACACGGGACGGACGCACCGCATCGGCGAGGTGCATGAAGGCACTGCGACCATGGATTGGATGGAGCAGGAGCAGGAGCGCGGCATCACCATCACCAGCGCCGCCACCACCTGTGTCTGGCGCGACATCCGCATCAACATCATTGATACGCCCGGCCACGTGGATTTCACCGCCGAGGTGGAGCGCTCGCTGCGCGTGCTGGACGGCGCCTGCGCCGTGTTCGACGCTGTGCATGGGGTAGAGCCGCAGTCGGAAACCGTGTGGCGCCAGGCTGACAAGTACGGTGTGCCGCGCATTTGTTTCATTAACAAGATGGACAAGATGGGCGCCGACTTCGAGCACGCCATTGACACCATCCGCAAGCGCCTCAACGCCCGTCCCGTAGCCATCCAGCTTCCCATCGGACAAGAAGATAAATTCAAAGGCGTGATTGACCTGCTCGGCATGAAGGCCATCATCTGGAACGATGAGACCCTGGGAGCCGAATTTGCGGTGCAGGACATTCCCCCGGAGTTGCAGAAGAAAGCCAATGCCTTCCATAGCCAGATGGTTGAAACCATCGTGGAAAACGATGACGACCTGCTGCACAAGTACATGGAAGGCGAGAACATCTCGCCGGAAGAGCTGAGAGCTTCCCTGCGCAAGAGCACGATCGCGTTGAAATTGTTCCCGGTAATTTGCGGAACCGCCTTCAAGAATAAAGGCGTACAGCCCCTGCTGGACGCGGTGGTGGATTACCTGCCTTCGCCGCTGGATATTCCCGGTGGAGGGGACCGATCCGGATACAGGTAAACCTGTGCTGCGCAAGGCGGACGACAAGGAGCCTTTCTCGGCTCTGGCGTTCAAGATCATGACCGACCCCTTCGTCGGCCAGTTGGTCTTCATTCGCATCTACTCCGGCCAGCTCAAGACCGGCGACTCGGTCTACATCGTCAGCAAGCAGCGCAGCGAGCGCATCGGGCGCCTGCTGAAGATGCATGCCAATAAGCGCGAAGAAATCAGCGAGATTTACGCGGGCGATATCTGCGCCGCGGTGGGACTGAAGAACGTCACCACCGGCGACACCATCTGCGAGAAGAACCATCCGGTGCTGCTGGAATCCATCGAATTCCCGGCGCCGGTGATTTCGGTCGCGGTCGAACCCAAGACCAAGGCCGACCAGGAAAAGATGGGAATCGCTCTGGCCCGCCTGGCGCAGGAAGACCCGACTTTTAAAGTCAACACCGATCCCGATAGCGGCCAGACCATCATCAGCGGCATGGGCGAACTCCACCTGGAGATCATCATTGACCGCATGATGCGCGAGTACAAGGTCGAGGCCAATGTAGGCAAGCCGCAGGTGGCATACCGCGAGACCATCCGCAAGCCCTCGCAAGCGGAGGGCAAGTTCATCCGCCAGACCGGCGGCCGCGGCCAGTATGGGCACGTCAAGATCAAGCTGGAACCGCAGGAGCCGGGCAAGGGCTACGAATTCGTCAACGACATTGTCGGCGGCTCGGTGCCCAAGGAATACATCAAGCCGGTGGACCAGGGCATTAAAGAAGCGATGGAAGGCGGGGTCCTGGCCGGTTACGAGATGGTGGACGTGAAAGCCACACTCTACGACGGCAGCTACCACGATGTGGACTCCAGCGAAATGGCGTTCAAGATCGCCGGTTCAATGGCCTTCAAGGAAGCCGCCCGCAAAGCCAGTCCGGTGCTGCTGGAGCCGGTGATGTCGGTGGAGGTGGTGGTGCCCGACGAGTTCATGGGCGACATCATCGGCGACCTGAATTCACGCCGAGGCCGCGTGGAAGCGGTGGAGCACCGCGCCGGGTCGCAGGTGATTAAGGCTTTCGTTCCGCTTTCAGAAATGTTCGGCTATGCAACCGACATGCGCTCGCGCACCCAGGGGCGCGCCACCTTTTCCATGCACTTCTCGCGTTACGAGCAGGCTCCGCAATCGGTGGCGGAGGAAATTGTGGCGAGGGTGCAGGGCAAGACGGTGTCGAGGTAGCGGTTAGTTGGGACGGCAGTCTCGCAAGAGGAACTTATACATAGCAGTCCCCGCTGGGGGACATATGGAGCAGCGAAATGGCGAAAGAGAAATTTGAACGCAATAAGCCGCACGTGAACGTGGGCACGATCGGGCACATTGATCATGGCAAGACCACGCTGACGGCGGCCATCACCAAGGTATTGTCCAAGCACAACCCCAAGGTGTCGTTCCGTTCGTTTGATTCGATTGACAACGCGCCCGAGGAGCGGGAGCGGGGCATCACCATCGCCACCGCGCACGTGGAGTACGAGACGCCCAACCGGCACTACGCCCACGTGGATTGCCCCGGGCACGCCGACTACATCAAGAACATGATCACCGGGGCGGCGCAGATGGATGGGGCGATTCTGGTGGTGGCGGCCACCGACGGGCCCATGCCGCAGAC
>DATGGJ010000728.1:0-2915 GCA_035308585.1 Terriglobales bacterium | reverse complement strand
CAGGAAGCCGTGGCCCGGCAGAAAGAAACCGTGATCGAGTTCCCCGCAGAAGGGGAGGAAGAAGGCGAGCGCATCCGCTCTTCACCTCTCGTCCGGCGCATCGCCCGCGAGAACAACGTGAATCTGGCACAGGTCCCCGGCACCGGCCTGGGCGGGCGCATCACCAAGCAGGACATCGAAACCTTCATCGCGCAGCACCCCGCGGGTGCTCCGTCGCGTCCGGCAGCGCAGGCCCAGCCCGCTTTCCAGTCCGGAGCGGCCGCCCCGGCCATGCCCGCCGCTCAGCCCGCGCCCATACCCGGGGAGCTGGTGGCCATGACCAACATGCGCAAGATCATTGCCCAGCGCATGGTCGAGTCGCGCCGCACCAGCGCCCACGTCCACAACCTGTTTGAAGTGGACGTTACCCGCATCGTCAACCTGCGCAATCGTGCCAAGGCGGCCTTCGAGCAGCGTCACGGCGCGCGCCTTACCTTTATGCCTTTTTTTGTGCGCGCCGCCATCATTGCCCTGCAGCAATTCCCTATCATCAACGCATCGGTGGAAGGCGATAACCTGCGCTACCACCAGCACATCAACATGGGCATTGCGGTGGCGTTAGATTGGGGTCTGATCGTGCCGGTAATCAAGAATGCCGACGAGAAGAACTTCCTCGGCCTGCAGCGCGCCATCACCGACGTGGGCGAGCGCGCGCGCACCAAGCGCCTCTCGCCCGACGATATCCAGGGCTCAACCTTCACTGTCACCAACCCCGGCAGCTTTGGCGCCGTCTTCGGCCTGCCCATCATCAACCAGCCCAACCTGGCCATTTTGGGCGTAGGCGGCATCGCCAAGGCGCCGGTCGTGGTCACCGACGCCCAGGGCAGCGACTCCATCGCCATCCGCTCCCTGGTGCACCTGACGCTGGGTTACGACCACCGCGTGATTGATGGCGCCGTCGCCGACCAGTTCATGGCCCTGGTCAAGAAGACGCTGGAGAACTGGAACGAGGATGTCGGATAAAGCGCCTACGGCTCTCGGTTGTCAGCCTTCGGTCAACGCCGGCGGCGCTCGAGAGCCCGTCGGCGAGGGACGAAAGCCAAAATTCCACAAGACTTCCTCAGCCACCCCCGAGCGGAATTCTGCTAAGGTTAACGCCACCATGCCCTGCGATGTAGGTGCTACAGAGCCGGCTCTTTTCCCCGAGCTGGAAGAAAGCGACGTTTCCGCGTCGCGGACCGGCGTCCTGCCTTCGCAGGACATTCGCGAGCTGATTGCGGCCAAGCGCGTCTTCGCCGGACAGGAGATCAGCGAAGACCAGATCCAACCCGCCAGCCTGGACTTGCGGCTGGGAGAGATGGCGCACCGCGTTCAGGCCAGCTTCCTGCCGGGGTCATCCCGCACCGTGGCCGAAGCCCTCAATCAGATCCGCATGAGCCGCATTGACCTCACCAAGACCACGGTCCTGGAAAAAGGCTGTGTTTACATCATTCCCCTGCAGGAGGAGCTGAATCTTCCCGCTTCCATCTCGGTGAAGGCCAATCCCAAGAGCTCCACCGGCCGGCTGGACATCTTCACCCGTCTGATCACCGATTACGGGGTTGAATTCGAACGCGCCCCCGCTGGCTACAAGGGCAAGCTTTATGCGGAAATCGTCCCCCGCACGTTTCCCATCATCTTGCGGGCGGGCATGAAGCTGAACCAGGTCCGCTTTCTGCGCGGCAATCCCATGTTCGGCGACCGTACCATCAATGCGCTTGATGAAGAAAAGACACTGGTCTTCCATGGCGAGGATGAAACCCCGATTAAGGCCATGGTAGATAACGGGTTGCGCATCTCCGTGAACCTGCGGGCCACCGACAGCTCGGAAATCATCGCCTTCAAAGCGAAGAAAAGTGCGCCCGCCATTGACCTGGCCAACGTCAACTATTACCCGCCGGAAGATTTCTGGGATGCCATCCGCCAGCCCAGCGGCAACCGCCTGGTGTTGGAGCCGGGAGACTTCTACATTCTGGCCTCGCGCGAAAAGGTGCGCGTGCCTGCGGATTTTGCTGCTGAAATGGTGCCCTTTGACCCTTCTATGGGCGAATTTCGCGTGCATTACGCCGGCTTTTTCGATCCCGGCTTCGGCTACGGCAGCAATGACATAAAGGGCACCCGGGCGGTTCTGGAGGTGCGCGCCGATGGCGTGCCCTTCCTGCTGGAAGACGGGCAAATCATCGGACGGCTTACCTATATGCGCCTGCTGACCCGCCCGGACAAGATTTACGGGGTCAACATTGGCTCCAATTACCAGCAGCAGGGCCTGGCCCTGGCCAAACACTTCAAGAAGCGGCCCTGAGCGGCGGCGGACGCGCCCCAAGCCGGCCCATTTGCCCGCCTCCGCAGCCCTCCTGTAGAATCTTTCTTTCGCGAAAAGCATCTGGAGAGTTATGAAAGCCGCCGCCCATCCCGATTATCACGAAGTCCGCGTGCATTGCGCCTGCGGTAACACCTTTACCACCCGCTCCACCCACCGGGGCGACATCCACGTTGAAATCTGCTCCGCCTGCCACCCCTTCTTTACCGGCAAGCAGAAGCTGCTGGACACCGCCGGGCGCGTGGAGCGCTTCCGCCGCAAATATGCCAATGTGCCTGCCGCCGCTGGTAAGAAATAACTTATTTTTTACAAGGGAGTTACGCGGATTCGCACATATCAAGAGCCTCTGGGAAACCGGAGGCTTTTTTGTTTTAGCCGTCGGCTTGAGATTACTGGCCGCCGGCAACCCTGATGTGGGCACAGGAGCCCTCGCCTGTGTGGGCGAGCGCAGCTTGTAAGGCAGGCTTCGCCCGGCCCGACAACGGGGGGCGGCTGTCCCCACAAAGGTCTTGGTAAGATAGCTCCGTGCGCAAGTACTGGGAAACTCCGGCTAATCCTTCTGGCGCGGGCGCCCCCG
>DATGGJ010000727.1:0-4939 GCA_035308585.1 Terriglobales bacterium | reverse complement strand
GCAGCGCTGAAGCGCAGCTCCACCCAAACCTTCTAGGCGCTGCTTCACCGGGCCGAACTACGAGATTTTGGCGGCCTTGGCCGGGATCCAGTAAATCTCTTCTTTAAGGTTTTCTTTGGTGAAGCCGATGCGCTGCAAAATGCCTTTGCTGTTCTCGATCATGTGGGGATGACCGCACAGATAGGCGGTGGTGGTTTCAGCGGTGAGGCTCCAGAGGTCGGTGTATTTGCGGATCAGGTCGTCCGCGCGGCCGCGCTCGCCTTTCCAGGCCGTGTCCTCCCAGGGCCGGCTGACGGTGGCCACGTAGGTGAGCCAGGGAACCTCGGCGGCGACTCTGCTGACTTCGTCGTAGTAGCCGAACTCCCAGGAACGGCTGGCGCCATTCAGCAGATAGAGTTTGTGTCCCTGGGGAAATTTACCCTCCTTCCAGTCGCGATGAAGAGTGCGGATGTAGCTGATGAAGGGCGCGACGCCGGTCACCGTGCAAACCAGCAAGTGATTGCGGGGGCCGCGCCCCAGGTCGAGCACAAACCGGCCCTTGGACGATTTGCGCATGCTGAGCTGATCGCCCGGCTTAAGGGTGTGGAGGAGCGGAGTGAGTTCGCCGTGCGGCACCAGCTCAAAGAAAAACTCGAGCTGCTCTTCGTAAGGAGAAGAAACAATGGAGTAAGCCCGTTCCACCAGACGCAGCGGCCCTTGTACGCCCAGGGTGGCGTACTGGCCGGCAGTAAAGGTAAAGGCGCCGCCGGGAGCGATGCGGGCAGACCAAAGGTCGGGTGCGAAGGGCTTGCATTCCAGCACGGTAGCCCGGTAGAACTTGCTTTCGTCCAGGGGCATAAAGCGGCGGTTGAAGAAGCGGCTAAGAGCGCGGTTTCAGGCAGCTTCTTTTGTGCCGTCCCTCCCGTCGAGAAATATGATCCGCTGCGCCGGGTCGGTAGCCTTGATGCGGCGGGCCAAATCTTCGCCCTCGCCGGGGTCGCCACGGAGGTCCAGCAACACTACGTCATAGTAGCTGGGTTGCCAGAGCACGCCGGCTTCCACCCGACTTCTGGCCCAGTGTACATCATAGCCGGCGGTGGACAATTGCTCGCGGATGATGGCGCCAACGGTGGGGTTGTCGGCGACGAGCAGAACTCGGTTGCGGAAATTCTCGGTTTCCAAAGTCACATTGCCAAAAATTTGGGTTCTAAATTGTGAGATGCGCCAAGGGCCCTCAGCGGTTCCACGCCGGGGCAGATCAGCGTGGGGGCGCATTGTGGCAGGCGCAGGTGCAGCCCGGCAGGGTACACTCCCGGTGGCGGTCACTGGCCTGGTCCGAGCAGCAGGGCGAAACCACCGGCGGCCAGGCGCCGGCAGGGTAGCCGAAGCAGGCGCTGGCGGGCGCGGCAGGGGCGGTGTGGGAACTTTCTTCCGGGCTCGTAGACTCCTCCTGAACTGGTGAGCTCAAACGCGGGCTGGATCTACCCAACCCTGAGTTCCTATTGAACCCATTTGCAGACCTTTTACCACAAAAAGTGCGAAGGATTATTAATTCTTCCTGGCGTTCCTGCGTGTCCTTTGGGGTGAAAAGCCTTCTACAATAGCGAACCATGCCACAAACTCCACCCGATCGGGAAGTAATTGAGGCGCTACAGGAGAACTGGCGCGCCGAGGTGCAGAGCGCGCGCATGTACCGCGAACTGGCCGAGCATGAGCGCGAGGACAAGCGCAAGGCGGTGCTGCTGCGCATGGCGGAGGCCGAGGAGCGGCACGCCGCCCGCTGGGAGAAGAAGCTGCGCGAGCATGGCGTTGAGCCCAGCCGCGAGGACACCTGGCGGCAACGGCTGAATCGCTGGTTCAGCCGGCAGGCCGGCACAGCGGCCGCCATTCGCCGCATGGAAGCGGCGGAGGAGCGCGATAGCGCCCGTTATTCGGCGCAGCGCGACCGGGCCCTGGGCGCCGATACCGAAGTGAAGGAAATTCTCGGCGGCATTGCCCTGGAAGAGAAAGCGCACCGCCGGGCGCTGCAGTCCATGGTGCCGGTGCTGGGTCCGCGCAGCGTGCTGGACGCCATCCTCAAGCGCGAGCGCTGGCACGGACGCGGCGGCAGCTGGGTGGCCGACGCCATCTATGGCGTTAACGACGGGCTGGGCGCGGTTTTCGGCATCGTCTCCGGCGTGGCCGGAGCCACCGATAACCAGCGGCATTACGTTCTCATCGCCGGACTGGCGGGCATGATCGCCTCCGCGCTCTCCATGGGCGCCGGGGCTTACCTGGCGGTGAAGAGCGAGCGCGAGGTTTACGAAGCGGAGATCGGGCGCGAAAGGGAAGAGGTGGAGGAGAACCCGGAAGAAGAACAAGAAGAGATGGCGCTGTTTTACCAGCTGCAGGGTTTCGGCGAGGAAGAATCACAGCGCATGGCGGCGCGCCTGGCGGAGAATCCGGAGCAGATGGTGCAGGCCATGGCGCAGCAGGAACTGGGGCTCTCCGAGCACCATTTTCCCAATCCCTGGGTGTCCTCGGGGTCGGCGGCGGTTTCCACCGCGGTAGGCGCTTTTATTCCCATCATTCCGTTCTTCTTTGTCGGCGGATTTGAGGCGGTGGGGATTGCTTTCGCCATCAGCATCGCGGCGCATTTCCTGGTGGGAGCCGCCAAGTCGCTGATCACCTCCCGCTCCTGGTGGGCTTCGGGCCTGGAGATGACGGTGGTTGGCATCATCGAGGCGGCGGTGACCTACAGTCTGGGGCTGGCCTTCGGGGCAGTGGGTTAACCCAACTTCTTCGCCGCGGAAACGCGGCTGCGCGGGAAAGCGCTCCGGCCATAGGTGGTGCATTATGGTGTAATATGGTGTAATATTCATCTATGAGGAGTCAGAATCAGAAGACGGCAAGCACAGTACGGCGCAGCATTTCTCTGTCTCGGGAGATCGACAGCAAGGTCCAGGCTATGGCGCGGCGGCAAAACCGGAGCGCAAATCGAGTCTTGGAGCACTTGATCGAGACAGGACTGGAAACTAAAGAAGCAGAAAAGCGGCGCTTCTTCGAGCTTACTGAACGGTTGCGCACCGCATCCGATGCGGCCGAGTTGCAGCAGATCAAAGAGGAACTCGCCCGAATGACTTTCGGGGTTTGATGCCGAAGATTGAATGGACTAGTCTGCCGCCCGATCTCCGGGATCATCTGTTCGAGCGAGCGCGGGAGCGGCGGATCTCGTCGGAGGACCTCTACCGACTAAAGTTGTGGCGCGAAAGCAATCCAGAAGCCCCAGACGGGCGCTGGTACAAGGATTTCGGATCGTTCAAAATTTGCGGTGAGGGTGCGTATCCAAAGACTTTTCTTCTGCGCGGTCAAGTGGCTATAGGAAAGGAGATCCCGTAACCTCGAACTCCAATTCCTTCCTGTTGCTTGGGGCGATCGCGGCCGTCCAGAGCTAAATCCAATAGATTCAATGCGAAATCGGCGCTATTCGCTGGCCAGGGGGTTGCGGCCACCCCAACTGGCTGCTAAAATCATACTGTACTAAAAGGGTCCTATTTTTACTGTACCGATTCGGTCTGGTTTAGAGTCTAAGCAATAGAGGGGCGAGGCGACCGGCAGGAGCTAGCCACATGATCAGGTTAGGGAAGCTGACAGATTACGGGCTGGTGCTGATGACGCATATGGCGCGGCAACAGGACCGTGCGCTATACACGGCGCGCGACCTGGCGGCGGAAAATTCCTTGCCTTTGCCCACCGTTAGCAAGCTGCTGAAGCAGATGCTGCAGGCCAAACTGCTGGTCTCGCACCGCGGCATCAAGGGCGGTTACAGCCTGGCCAGGCCGGCGCGGGAGATCACGGTGGCGGAAATCATCGCCGCGCTGGAAGGGCCCATCGCGCTCACCGAATGCAGCACCGACGTGATCGGTCTGTGCGATTTCGAGGCGCACTGCCCCATCCGCAGCAATCAGCAGATCATCAGCAAGGCAGTGAGCGGGGCGCTGGAGCGCCTGATGCTTTCCGACCTGGTTCAGCCGCTGCAACTGGCAGCCATCAAGGACGCGGAAGGCAAGCTGGTCACCATTGGTCCAATCTCCGGGAGAATGCAATGAGCACTAATGTCAATACTATTCAGGACCTGGCTAACCGCGAGTACAAGTGGGGCTTCGTCACTGAAGTTGAACAGGAAAAAATCGCCAAGGGGCTGGACGAGGACGTCATCCGTGTGATCTCGGCCAAGAAGAATGAGCCCGAGTTCATGCTGGAGTGGCGGCTGAAGGCCTACCGCCACTGGACATCTCTGGAGAAGGCCCAGGCCGAGCCCAAGTGGGCGAACATTCACTATCCGCCCATTGATTACCAGGACATCCACTATTACTCCGCGCCCAAGACCAAGAAGAGCAAGGCCAGCCTGGAGGAAGTGGACCCGGAGATCCTGAAGACTTACGAGAAGCTGGGCATTCCCCTGGACGAGCAGAAGATGCTGCAGGGGGTGGCGGTGGACGCGGTGTTCGACAGCGTCTCCGTGGCCACCACCTTCAAGCACAAGCTGGCGGAGGCGGGCGTGATTTTCTGCTCCTTCTCCGAGGCGGTGCAGAAGCATCCCGAACTGGTGAAGAAGTACCTGGGCTCGGTGGTGCCGTACAGCGACAACTTTTTTGCGGCGCTCAACGCGGCCGTGTTCAGCGATGGCTCGTTTGTGTATGTGCCCCGGGGCGTTCGCTGTCCGATGGAACTTTCCACCTACTTCCGCATCAACGCCTCCGAGACCGGACAGTTCGAGCGCACGCTGATTGTGGCTGAGGAAGGCGCGTATGTGAGCTATCTGGAAGGCTGCACCGCACCCATCCGCGATGAAAATCAGCTGCACGCCGCCGTGGTCGAACTGGTGGCCATGGACAACGCCCAGATCAAATACTCCACCGTGCAGAACTGGTATCCCGGCGACAAGCACGGCAAGGGCGGCATCTACAACTTCGTTACC
>DATGGJ010000726.1:0-2427 GCA_035308585.1 Terriglobales bacterium | reverse complement strand
GCTTCTCACTTAAGTACGGTTCACAAGTAACCGTGCTGAAGATGGCCACGTGGAGCCGGGGCATCACTCTCGTGGTATTCGGCTCTGGCGTGTTTGTGAGTTCCCCCCAAGCGTGTGTCCCGCGCCGGCTTCGTCCCCAATCAATGCATGCTTGCGCTGCACAATCGCGAGCGGAAAGAGTGGACGCGACGGATGAATGAGCGTGATCCCTACGCCCTTTTTCGCGGTGTTTACAGCCGGGTAGCCCGGCAACTCGGAGTGGACCGCTCCTATGTAAGCCGCGTGGCCCGCGGTGAGAGACGGTCGGAAGAGATCGAAGCAGCTCTGCGCGGCGAACTGCGCCGCGTGGAGGCGGCCCTGAAGGCTGTAGGCAAGAACCTGCCGGCCAGCCGGCGTGGCCGCAAGACCAGCGTCCTGGTGGTGGACGATGAGCGCACCGTTGCCCACAGCATCGCCGATATCCTTTCGCTTCACGGGTTTGAAACTCGTGTCGCCTACGATGGCCGCGAGGCCATTCGCGAGGTGCTGGAGGACTGTCCTGACGCCATCATTACCGACGTCGTCATGCCCCGGGTGAACGGCATCGAGGCTGCCAAAGCTATCCAGGAGATGTGCCCCGACGCCCGCATCCTGCTTTTCTCCGGCCAGGCCGCGACTTCCGACCTGCTCAAGACCGCCGAAGAGCAGGGTTACTCTTTTGAGTTGCTTCCCAAGCCGCTCCACCCCGACCTATTGCTTAGCAAGCTCAATCAGTTGGACCCAGCACCCCTCTAAACGCCTGAAGCTTGCACGCGGCGGCCAATTTCTGCATCTAACCCTGCCAGCTTACCTGGAAAACCACCATGGACGGGGACGGAGTTACTGGCTCCGCGCCGCAGGAGAGCCTTTGCTGTCCCTCCAGGAGCTCCAAGGAGGATTGGTGCGCAAGACCTTACTCGCTGCCTTGTGTTTGCTGATAGCCGCAGGGGCGCAGGCGCAGAAGAATGACATTGCCCTTACCGGCGGTGGTTATTTCAATGTCAGCAGTCCGCTCAGCCTGGGCGCCGCTCCAGCGCTGGAGGGCACTTTCGCCCACCGCATTGCATCCGTACCCCTGCTGGGAATCTACGCCGAATTGCCCGTAGCCGGCTCCTTCAGTTCCAATATCCCCACTCTCAGCGGGCTCACTCTAGCCCGCAGTTACACGTCCTTGTTCATTACTCCCGGAGTGCGGGTGCGCCTCGCTCCCTCATTTCCCCTCTCCCCTTATGTTTCTGCCGGCCTGGGCTACGGCCGCTTTAATCGCCAGCTTTTCACCGGCGGCAGCACCTCCGACAGCACCTTTGCCTTCGATGTCGGGGGCGGCTTGGATCTGAAGATTTTGCCCATCGTGGGCCTGCGCGCCGAGGTCCGCGACTTCAATTCCGGTGGAATCGGCCTGGAGACCCTGGCCCTGGGGCGGCAGAATAACGTCTTTGTAACCGCGGGGATTGCCCTGCGCTTTTGACCGGGGGCCCTGGAGAGCTGCCGCGGTAGCCGGGCCGGGGCAGAAGAGAAAGCTCCAGGGAAAGAAAATTTGATGCCGCGGGGAGTAGCTCTTCATCAAACCATCAGCCACTCAAAATGGGCCGTGGAAGGCGGTTTAGGAGTAGAGTAGAGAATAACTTTGGCCGGTTGGGGGTTGTTACCTTTGGAGCCCTCCGGTCCCCCTAGCGTTCAAGCTTTGCCCGGCGATTCCTTGCCGGCGAGCGGGAGTAAGAAAGTATGAAGCACCGTATGGTCGCGCTGTTCACGGTTTGCCTGTTCGCTGCCTCCCTTTTTGCCGCCAACAAGAAGGATGAAGTGCCCAAGGAAGTGCAGGACGGCAGCCTCAATGATGTCTCTGCCATCGGCCACCGCAATGTCGGCTGCAACAAAGGCCTGGGCAACTGGTACAGCATTGACTCTCAGGTCAACATGGGCCGCCAGTACGCTCAGCAGGTGGAGTCCTCGGTCAAGCTGATCAAGGACCCGGTTATTGGCGAGTACATCAACCGTGTCGGCCAGAACCTGGTGCGCAATTCCGACTCCAAGGTGCCTTTCACTATCAAGGTGATTGATTCCGACCAGGTCAATGCTTTCGCCCTGCCGGGTGGCTTTTTCTACGTCAATTCCGGCCTGATTCTGGCGGCTGATAATGAAGCGGAACTGGCCGGCGTCATGGCCCACGAAATCGCCCACGTGGCGGCCTGCCATATCGCCCGCGAGCAGACTCGCGGCAACCTGGCCAACATTGCTTCCATTCCACTTATTTTCGTCGGCGGCGGCATTGGTTATGCCGTGGAGAGCGCCGCCGGCCTGGCTCTGCCCGTTACCTTCATGAAGTTTTCCCGCGGTTTTGAAGCTGAGGCCGATTATCTCGGCGTGCAATACCTTTACAAAGCCGGCTATGACCCGCAGTCCTTCGCC
>DATGGJ010000725.1:0-2904 GCA_035308585.1 Terriglobales bacterium | reverse complement strand
GCCTGAGCCGCAGCCTGCATATCTTCCACGCGGGCGACGTCGGCGGCGTGAGCTTCCACCCGCCGGCCGGTTTCCTTATGCAGGCGGCAGGCGGTGGCCTGAGCATCATCCTGGCGGAGGTCGGCGATGAGCACCTCGGCGCCAGCCAGGGCCAGGGCACGGCTGATGGCGGCGCCGATGCCGCGTGCACCGCCGGTGACCATCGCAACTCTCCCGTTAAGGTTCATATGCATTACTTCGCGGGCGAGGGCGCCCGCGCCACAAACCGGATCTATGCTTTGCCGCCGGCTTTGCTCGAAGCCGCGCCCGCGCCACAGAATTCCGCTGCCGGTTGCTCCAGTTTGAACAGCTTGGCGGCGTTCTCGTACAGCAGCTTGCGTTTGGTTTCAGCTTTGAGACCAAGCTGCTCGATTTGCTGCAAGCTCTCCTGCCAAGGCAAACCATTGGTCCCCCACAGGCAGCGGTCCTGCCCCAGGCGGCTGTTGATGAACTGCAGGATGGGTGGGGAAAGGTACTTGGGCATCCAGGCGTCCACGCCCAGCCACACGTTGTCCCATTTGTAGCAGACGGAAATCAGCTCCTCCACCCAGGGCCAGCCGGTATGGGCGCCCACCAGTTTCAGCTCCGGAAAATCGCAGGCCACCCGGTCCAGGTGCATAGGGCGTGCGCAATCGCTGGGCATGGCCTCAAGCACGTGTCCTACCTGCAGCGAGACCGGCACATCCAGTTCCACGCACTTGGCGTAAAGCGGGTACATCTTGCGGTCGTGCAGGGGAATGTCGAAGCCATAGATGTGCACGTAAACGCCACGAAAGCCGTATTGCGTGACCGCGGTTTCAATTTCGCGCAGGCTCTCGCTGATGTGGAAGGGATCGTAGCCGGCAAGGCCAGCGAAGCGGCCGGGATGGCTTTGCGTGTACTGCAGCACCTCCTCCAGCTTCGTGTCCATGTACATCCACTTGCGGCGGTAAGACCACATTTTGCATTGGGCGATGAACACCTTCTCCACCCCGGCGGCATCCATGCGGGCCAGCATGTCGTGGAGGGAGGGGAACTGGGGCAGGCCGCCGATGGCGCGCTCCATGCGGCAGATGAGTTCGCCGGCCTTGGCCTGGTTCCAGCGGGCGATGAACTCCGGCGTAGCCACGTAATACATGAAGTCAATGGCCGGGAACGGTCGGGCAGCAGCTGCCATATAGTCCGGCAGCATACCGTCACGCTGACACAAGGTTCGGTGATGCAAGTCACACACTCCTGTGATGAAATGATGAGGGGCGGCGCTCCTGCTTCCGGCATGTGTGACGCATGACCGTGACAACGGGTCGCAAAGACGCTAGCCTTTGGAGAGAGGAGAGGGAAAATGTGCCTGGCGATTCCCGGCAGGATCCTGGAAGCGAGTGTCGCGAACGGGGTGCGGGTCGGCCGCGTGGAGTTCGGTGGCGTGGTGCGCCAGGTCTGCCTCGACTTCGTGCCTCAAGCCGGCGTGGGCGACTACGTCCTGGTACACGTGGGTTTTGCCATCAGCTGTGTGGACCGGCAGGAGGCCGAACGCACTTATGAAGCGCTGAACGGCATGGGAGTGCTGCAACAGGAACTCACGCCCCCGGAAACCTGAGTCTCTATCCGGCCGGCCCGGCTCAACCCTATCCCACACCCCGCGTTTTTTCAGAGATTTCCGCCTGCATCACCTCTTTTTGTGACCCCCGTCACCGCCGGTTGTGTCCACAGGAAATAGAGTGGTTGCAGGAGGGAAGGGCGCGATGTGGGCAGCTCCTTGCTCTCTGCCCCGCCCAGCGCGCCAGACCAGGATGAAATACGTGGACGAGTACCGCGACCGGCGCATCGCCCTTACCCTGGCCGGCGAAATCGCGCGCCGCACCACCCGCGACTGGGTGCTGATGGAAATCTGCGGAGGGCAAACCCATACCATCATGCGCTACGGCCTGGATGAACTGGTGCCGCCGCGGATTCACCTGGTGCACGGGCCCGGCTGTCCCGTCTGTGTCACCCCGCTGGAGATCATTGATAAAGCCATCGAGCTGGCGTCCCGCCCCGAGGTCACCCTGGTTTCCTACGGCGACATGCTGCGGGTTCCGGGCTCCCGCTCTGACCTGTTGCAGATGAAGGCGGCGGGGAGCGATGTCCGGGTTGTGTATTCACCCATGGACGCGGTGAAGGTCGCCGTCGCCGAGCCGCGCCGCAAGGTGGTCTTTTTCGCTGTGGGATTTGAAACCACCGCACCGGCGAATGCCATGGCCGTGTGGCAGGCGCGGCGGCTGGGTGTGGAGAACTTTTTTCTGCTGGTCTCGCACGTGCTGGTGCCGCCGGCTATTCGCCTTCTGCTGCGTTCGCCCCACAACCGGGTGCAGGGTCTCATCGCTCCTGGACACGTGTGCACCGTCATGGGCTACCAGGAATATGACCAGCTGGCGCGGGAATTTCACCTGCCCATCGTGGTGGGCGGCTTCGAGCCGGTAGATCTGCTGGAAGCTGTTTCCATGCTGGTGGCGCAGCTGGAAGACGGACGGGCGGTGGTGGAAAACCAGTACGCGCGTTCCGTCACCTATCGCGGCAACACGGCGGCGCAACAGATTTTGAGGCTGGTCTTTGAAGTTTGCGACCGCAAATGGCGCGGCATTGGCACCATCCCGCAGAGCGGCCTGCGCCTGCGGCCGGTGTTCGCATCGCACGACGCCGAGCAAGCCTTTGGCCTGGAAGAGATCAGCGCGCCTGAGCCGCCCGAGTGCATCAGCGCGCAGGTGTTACAGGGATTGAAGAGGCCCACCGAGTGTCCCGCCTTTGCCGGACGCTGCACGCCGCGGAATCCGCTGGGCGCGCCCATGGTTTCAACGGAAGGCGCCTGTGCCGCTTACTACCAGTACCGCAGGCAGGGGGCGCCGGTTG
>DATGGJ010000724.1:0-17611 GCA_035308585.1 Terriglobales bacterium | reverse complement strand
TCAAATCCGGTATTGATGGTGAAGTATCGGGCGCTCTGCAGGTTGTTCAGCAGGGAGAACTTGAAATCGCGCACCAGCCGCGGCCACTGCGCGGGTGTGTCGGTGAGCAGCGCCAGGGTAAAGCGGTTGCGAATGTCATTGTCGCCTACCGCGCGATCGTACTGGGGAAACAGATAGTTTTCAGGAGTGTTGGGCAGGTTGACCGTAGTTGAAATGTCAATGGACTTGGAATAGGTGTAGTTGGCCAGAACATTAAAGTGGTTGGAAAAGGTTTTGCGCAGCGTAGCGGTGCCGGCGTTGTAAATAGAAAAGCCGATGGGCTTCACGTAGAGCACGAAGCCAAAATTGGGGTCGGCGGGGCGGAAGTTCTGCTTGCAGCCGGAAGTGACCAGCGGGTCGCAGCCCGGCAGCGGCACTCCGTTAATGCTGGAATAGACCGGCAGGCGGTCGGCGTGCATCCACTGGTAGCCGATGGAGGCGTACCAATCCCTTCCGATCTGGCGTTCTACTTCCAGGCTGGCCTGTTCGGAGAGCGGCTGCGGGAACTTGCGCTTCGCATATCCCAGCGGTACCTGCACCAGGTTGTTGGGCGCGGGATAAGTCCCGGTTTGAACGAAGTTCATGAAGGACTGGCGCAGGAAAACGGGGTCGGGATAGCAGAGTCCAGGGACAACAGTGTTATTGGGAGTGCACGCACCGACGGCACCCGATGCGCCAAAGCCGATCAGGTTCTGGCCGGGATTGGCGAATTCCGGCAGCAGCGGCTGGTTCATGTAGCTGAATTCCGACGCGCCGATCCAGCTCACCATGATGTCGCTGTACACAAACGGCCCGGTGAACAGGCCCGCGCCGCCACGCACCACGCCCTTGCCGCCGCTGAAGGAATAGGCGAAGCCCACCCGCGGCTGCACGTTGCCGTAATTGGTGGGATGAAAGGCGCCCTGGATTTTGACGTCGCCGGCGGAGGGCATTTTATCAACGTCATAGCGCAAGCCAAAGTTGAAGCTCAGGTTAGGGCGCGCCTTCCACTGGTCCTGCGCGTACAAGGAATACATGGTGTGCAGGTAGTTGAGCGAAGTGGCGTTGTTAAAGGTCTGTTCGCTGGGCCCGGCGTACAGGCCATTCTGGAAGTTGGGATCGCGGCTGGGAATCTGCTGGCCGAACAGCGATCTGGGTTCCAGGAAAAGGAACGCCACCGGGCTGCCAGGAGGCAGGCCCTGGAATGGTCCAACGCCGAAGAAGCTCTGCGGGGCGAAAATGGCGAACCCGGGGCTGAACAGCGTCACTTGGGTGCTGGTCCACACCGGCTGGAAGCTGCCGCCAAACTTGAAGGTATGGTTGCCGCGGGTATAGGTCAGGTTCTCCGCGGCCTGGAAGTGCTGCTCGTTGTAAAAGCGCACGCTGCCCACAAAGCCGCCCGAGGACATCAGGTCAGGAATCCCCAGAGCCGGCTCGAAGCCCAGGCCCTTGGGCTCCAGGTTGAAGTTGCGGCGGTTGTATTGCATCAGCGTTTCTGACGTGAGATCGTGGTTGAAAACGTGAATCAGGTTGCTGTAGAGCGTCTGATCCCGCACCGGATTATCGCGATAGGAAGAGGGCAGGCCTTCGCCCGGCGCCGCCCCGCGCACATTCTGCTTACGCGAGTCGTTGAACAGGTAGGTGATGTTGAGAAATGTGTTTGGGCTGAGCGTGTTGTTGGTTTTGGCAATGAACTTATCGTAATTGTCCACCTGAAGAATGGAGCCCAGGTTCTCGGGCTTCAGGCCGAGCATCTCTTTTACCTGGTTGATGCTGGGCGTGCCGGGTCCCAGGCAGGGAGAATCCATGCAGTGCAGGATGAACGAGGAATAGAGCGGAGAGTCGCCGCGGCGCTGGCCCTCATATCCCAGGAAGTAGAAATTCTTGTCCTTGCGGAGCGGTCCGCCCGCCTCAGCGCCAAACAGGTTGGAGCGCAGCGTGTTGAAGCCCGGTGCGGAGAGCAGGTTCTTGGCGTTCAGGTCGTTATTGCGGAAATACTCATAGGCGGCGCCGTGGATGTTGTTGGTGCCCGACTTGGTCACGGTGTTGACTACCGACCCCAGGTTGTTGCCGTTGTCCGCGGTATAAGGGCTGTCCACCACGCGGAATTCCTGCACCCAATCCTGCGAAGGGCTGACGCGCTGCACGCCGGAGATGCTGGTGGTGTAGTCAATGCCATCGAGCGCGAAGAACGAGCTGTGGCTTTCGCGGATACCGCCAAAGCTCAGCTTGAGCACAGTCTCTGTAAAAGGGGATTGCGAGCCGACGGCGGTACTGCGGCCCACATCCACACTGGGCGTGAGCAGGACGAAATCAATGAAGTCACGGCCCGAAATGGGCAGGTCGTTGATCTTGGGGGTGTCAATAACCTGGCTGACTTCCGACTGCTCGGTGTCAATGCCCTGTGCTGTTTCCTGCACCTCGACTTCCTGTTTCACGGTGATGCCCAGGGTGACGGTCAACGATGCGGTCTGGCCCACGGAAAGGGTCACGGGCATCTTCCACGGCGTGAATCCCTTCACGGTGGCAGTCAGTTGGTAGCTGCCGGGAGCAAGTCCGGGGATGACCGAGAGCCCGTGGCTTTCGGTAACGTCGGTACGCTGCGCCCCGGTCTGCGTGTTCTTCACGGTGACCGTGGCCCCGGGAATCACCGCCCCTGTCTGGTCCTGCACTGTGACCTTGAGCGTGGCCAGTTCCTGCCCTGCGACCAACGCGGACAACAGAACCAGCGCAAATGCGAGACCCAGCAGGCGAAGCGAAGTTCGGCGCATTTCTCCCCCTCGAGAATCAGCGTTCAGTCCGCAGCACGTTCCCAAATTGTCATTTGAAAAGCAATCGCGCGGCTCCTGAGAACGCCGTCGCCGCCAACACTGGTTAAAGTGAAGCGCAACTCAGCACCACCCCACGTGAATACTGAGCGTTGTCGAATGAAATAATTACGTAATATGTAACTGGCCGGACGAATATTTTTGCGGGACCTGCGACTACTCCGGTCGCGCTTACACAATTCCGGAGACCGGATTGAAAAGAAAGCGGCCTATTCAACAACGGAGCAGGAGCATTGTCAAGAGCTTCGGCGAAAATTCAGGGCACATGTAGGGCAGCAGCAGCCGCCGCTGCGATGGGATTTACAACACCCGCGCCAGGTTTTGTCTGAAGACTCTACCGCGCTTCAGGCGGCCCCAGCCGCCATGCCATTGATCAATTTCTCTGCTTCCTTGGCATCAAACCACCAGGGCGTGTAGTCGGGCGGATTATTGAAACCGTTGCTGATCTTGGAAGCTAACCGCGGAATCTGGCTGGCGGCACCCATCAGTTGCAGTATCTGCGGCGCCGGCGGCACCAGCAGGGAATTGGTCCAGCGGGTCACCCACTGCGCATAATTCCAGAATTGATCGAAAGTCTCCTGCATCCAGGCGGCATCGAAGGGCTTGTTCCCGCGGTCGAGAATGCGCTTGAGGTAAATCGCCGCTCCCTTGCTGGCGGTATTGGAGCCTTGGCCGGTGATGGGATCGTTGGTGCACACCACGTCCGCCATGCCCAGCGCCAGTTTGCCCGAAGGCAGCTTGCAGACGGGCTTGCGCACCGTGGGCGCGAACCGGCCGGTTAGAATGCCGTTGTCATCGGTAAGTTCAACCTCGCGGCAGCGCTCGCCCTCCAGCGGCATCAGCGTCTCCAGAATCCATTTGCTCTTGGCCAAATGCTGCTGCGGCGTCTTCACCTCGCCCCAGCAATCCATCGGCCCGCCCGGCACGCCCTCGAATACCATGATTTCGCATTCTCCAGTGGTGGTGAGGGCGGGGAACACAAAGTACTCGCCCACCCCCGGGACCAGGTTGAACGAAACCGCAGTGAATGGCTTCCTCGGCGCCATGCCTTTCACGTAGGTGAGGGCCAGGGCACGCATGGGCTGGTCGAAGGGAGATTTCTCCGCGTCGCGCTCGAACATGCGGTTGATCTCTCCCTTGCCCGCAGCCACAATGACCAGATCATTTTTTTTGCTGTAATCGTCCACATCCTTGGGGCCTGCGTCCTGAATCACGAGGTTGCCGCCGCGCCTGGCAAATTCCTTCAGCCACCCGGAAAACTTAACCCGCTGGTCTACCGATTGGCCGTATTGGTCCAGCTTCGACTCCCAGAAGAGAGCCTTGGTGCGATTGGGGCCCGGGATGGTGAAAGCGATGCCTTCGGTCACCGGGCATTTCTTTTCCCAAAAGTTGATGCCCAAGTCGCGCTCGTTCTGCAGGGAGTCGTGAAACATGAATTGGCTGGAGGTGACACGGCCTTCAAAAATCTGCTCCGGGGTACGGTTGGAGACCACGGTAACTTCATAGTTGTGCTGCAGCAAACCCAGGGCCAACTGCAGTCCGGATTGACCGCCGCCGACGATCACGATTTTGCGCATGTGTTCGCTCCTGTGGCCTTCAAATGCAAGTGGTATTGCGGAACCGCCAAAGATAGGGTGCCTACTATAACCCCAATTGTGGGCGCCCCGCAAAAGCAGGTGCGCGCGGCCGGCTGATTTGGGGCCGTACTTGTTCGCGGTATGAGCGACATGATAGGTTTGCCTTCCCAAAACCGACCGCGGGGAGACTGTATGGACGGAATCAATGGCAAAGTAAGCATAGTTACCGGCGGCGCCACCCTGATTGGAGCCTCCGTGGTGAGCGCCTTCCAGCGCGAGGGCGCCAAGGTGGTGATCGCCGACGTTAACGAGCAGGGCGGGCAGGCAGTCGCAAAACAAGCCGGCAAGAATGTGCTATTCGTGAAAACCGATCTGGCCGACGACGCGCAGATTGCCGCCTGCGTCGAGCGCGCCGTCGCCACCTTTGGCGGCGTGGATTTTCTGGTTAACCTGGCCTGCGTCTATATAGATGATGCCCTCAACTCCTCGCGCAAGGATTGGCTGGACAGCTATAACGTGAACGTGGTGGGTGGGGTGATGATGCTGAAGGCGGCGCGCCCGCACATGGTGAAGCGAGGGGGCGGTGCGGTAGTGAACTTTGGCAGCATCAGCGCCAAGGTGGCGCAGACCGGCCGCTGGCTGTATCCCGTGACCAAGGCCGCCATTTTGCAGCTCACGCGCAATGAGGCCATGGATCTGGCCGCTGACAAGATTCGGGTTAATTCTGTTTCTCCCGGCTGGACCTGGTGCCGCCTGATGGATGACCTCACCCATGGCGATAAAGCCAAGACCAACCGGGTGGGCGGTGCCTTCCACTTGCTGGGCCGGATAGGTGAGCCGGAGGAAGTGGCGCAAGCGGTGTTGTTTCTCTGCTCCAGCCACGCGTCCTTTATTACCGGCACCGACCTGGCTGTGGATGGCGGCTATTCGGCCATGGGTCCGGAGATGGCGGCTCCCGCTATCCCTAAGCTCATGGAATGAACTCGTTCTCCTGCCATGAAGCGCATCGGCATCGTCGGAGCCGGCCAGTCGGGCCTTCAGCTTGCCCTGGGTCTGCTCGGCGCCGGTTACGAAGTGACGCTTTACTCGGATCGTTCAGCCCAGGAAATCCAAGACGGCTACGTGATGTCCAGCCAGTGCATGTTTGATTCGGCGCTGGAGATTGAACGCACCCTAAAACTGAACTACTGGGAAGAAGAGTGCCCCAAGGTGGAGGGCATCGCCTTCGCTGTCCCCGACGGGGTGGGCGGCAAGAGTCTGGACTGGGCTGCGCGGCTGGATGATTACGCGCAATCGGTGGACCAGCGGGTCAAAATTCCGCGCTGGATGAACGAATTTGAAAAGCGTGGCGGAAATTTGCGGATTTGCGCAGTCGGCGTGGAAGAACTCGAAAGCTGCGCCCGCAGCCACGACCTGGTGATTGTGGCCAGCGGCAAGGGCTCGCTGGGCGGCATATTCGAACGTGACCCGCAGCGCTCGCCTTATTCCGAACCGCAGCGCGCCCTCGCCCTGACCTATGTCCGCAACATGAGGCCGCGCCGCCCCGCTCCCGCGGTGTGCTTCAATCTGATTCCCAACGTGGGTGAGTATTTTGTATTCCCCGCGCTGACCACCTCCGGCGCCTGCGAAATCATGGTCTTTGAGGGGGTGGTGGGCGGTCCCATGGATTGCTGGCACGACGTGAATACGCCCGCCGCTCACCTCGCCCGCAGCCAGTGGATCCTGCAAAACTTTATGCCGTGGGAGGCGGCGCGCTGCGCCGAAATTGAGCTTACCGATGAACACGGCATCCTGACCGGGCAGGTTACTCCTGTCGTGCGCAGGCCGGTAGGCGTTTTGCCTTCCGGTCGCGCCGTGCTGGGCATGGCGGACGCCGTGGTGCTCAACGATCCCATCACCGGCCAGGGTTCGAACAACGCGGCGCGCTGCGCCGAAATTTATCTGGAAAGCATTCTGGAACGGGGTGAAAGGCCCGCCGATACAGAGTGGATGCGGCAAACATTTGAACGCTACTGGACGGGCTACGCGCAGTGGGTAGTGGAGTGGACCAATCTGCTGCTGAAACCGCCGGGACACGTGCTGAAGCTGCTGGATTGCGCGGGCAAGATTAAAACCGTGGGCTCGGCCCTGGTGAATGGCTTCGATGATCCCCGGACCCTATTCCCCTGGTTCATGGAAGCGGCGGAGGCGGACAGGTTCGTGCGCCAGGAGGCCAAAGCGGTAGCCGACCGGATGGACCGGCGCGATTTTCGCCGCGCCCTTGGACAGTTCGCCACCGGAGTGACGGTAGTGACCACGCGCACCTCCGACGGACGCAAAGTGGGGGTGACCGTCAACTCGTTTTCCTCAGTATCGCTGGATCCGCCCCTGCTGCTCTGGAGCCTGTCGCGGCAAGCCCCCAGCTTCGCCGATTTCACCCATGCCACACACGTTGCCATCAACGTGCTGGCGGCCAACCAGCACCATCTGTCGCGCCAGTTTTCCACCCCGCTGCCTGATAAATTTGCTGGAGTTGACTTCGTCGAAGGTCCGGCTGGAGTGCCTCTGCTCACCGGGGTGAACGCGCACTTCGTTTGCCGTAACGTGCGCCAGTACGATGGCGGCGACCATGTGATCTTCCTGGGCGAGGTGGAAGACTACAAGTACACTGATGGCGAGCCCCTGGTTTTTCACTCTGGCCGCTACCGACTGGCCACACGGCATCCCGACATTCCCGAATAGCTCTAGCTGACCGCCACCTTTGGAAAGCTCCTTCCCAAAAGGTGCCTGGCAACCAATAGACCCGAGGTGCCGTGGAGTCCGGGGCCAGGATGCGTGGACGCGCCAATGTGGTACAGGTTGGCGACAGGGGTGCGATGGTTGGCCACTCCCGCGAAGGGGCGAAATAGGAAAAACTGGTCGGGCGCGCAGGAACCGCTGTAGGGATCGCCGCCGACGAGGTTGATGTTGGCCGATTCCAGGTCGGCGGGCGAGAGCACGACTCGTTTACGTATCGTGCTTTCCAGCTTAGGAATTTGCCGCGCCAGCTTGGCTATAACGCGATCGGCATAACGCTCGCGCAGGGATTCCGACCACGCGCCGTCGCCCGTATTGAGTTGCCCGGCGGCATCGCCCTTGGGGTGGCTGGGTAGTTCCTGTAACTGCAGCCACAAAATCCAGCGGCCCTGAGGCGCGCGCGAGGGATCCACGGCCATAGGCTGGCCGGCCACCACGGTGGGATCAGCGGGGATGAGACCGCGCTCGGCCTCGTTGACCGCTCGCGAAACTCCGTCCAGGCCGTCATTCACGTGAACAATTGCGGTACGCAGAAACCGCTCATCGTTGCCCGGCCAGCGCGGCGGTTCCGAGAGCGAAAGGTGGATCTGCATGTCGGCGCGCCCGTAGCGGAAACGCCGGGCTCGCTCCACAGCCCAGTCGGGGAGGACGCTGCGCTCCAGCAACTGAGTATAGAGTTGCTGCGGTGTGACGCTGCAGACCACGGCTTTGCGTGCCTCCATCAGTTTGCCCTGGCAGCGCACGCCCACCGCCCGCCGATTCCTGATTTCCACCCGCTCCACGTGGGCTCCGGTCTCCAGTTGGCCGCCGGCATCCTGGATAAGGCGGACCAATGCGTCTGCCAGGCGGGCTCCGCCCCCGCGTGGCACCGGCATGCCGCCCATCTGCAGGGCCACGGCGATGAGTTTGTTCATGAGGCCTGAGCCGGCGCCTTCCGGCCCCAATCCCATGTGCAGCACCCAGGGAGCGAGGAGTCCATGAATGGCGGTAGAGCGAAAGGTGGAGGTAAGCCAGTCACGGCTGGTGCCCAGCAATTCGGCGGAAAACTCCAGCGCCCCTCGGGCGCGCAGGCGGCGGAGGGACCTGGCGGCCAGCCGCAATCCGGAAGCGGACCAAAGCTCGGTGCCCAACAGCCCGAAGGCGAGTTCCGCGTTTTTCAGAAACTCATCTACGTGCTGCGACCATGCGCCGCCATCTCCCTGCGCCAGGCGCTCGAACTCCTGCACGTTTGCCGGCTGCGAGGTGGAAAGAAAAGCCGCGTTGCCGTCGGGCAGCAGGGCCGCTGTCGGATAGTCAGTGTTGAGGTATTCCAGTCCGCGTGCGGCCAGATCGTTCTTCAGCAGTCCGAAGGCTTCCGAACCTGCAAACAGGGGATGCCACGCAGAGAACAGATCGTGAATGAACCCTGGCTCGGTTATCTCGGCGGTGCGGATGGCGCCCCCCAACCAGGAGTTTCGCTCCAGCACGCAAACTTTCCATCCAGCCTTCGCGAGCAAAGCGGCGCCCACCAGCGAGTTGATCCCACTGCCAACAAAGATGCTGTCCCAAACGCGCATGCTTTCATCCGGCACACCAGTGTACGTGCGATGTCAACCGCGGAGCCTGTCGCGGTCCGGACTCTTGTTACGTTATGGTGACTGCTATACAAAGGAGTGGCGGCTTCGGTCAACGCGGTAACGTCCCGATTCGAGCTGCCACCTTTACATTCATATGAAGCAGCACATTGTTGTCGAATTCTGTTTGATCGCCTTTGCCCTAGCTGCCTGCGGTTATGGACAATCCACACCTTTCGGCAGGTCAGGCGGCAAATCTTCGTGGACGCTCGCCTGGAGCGATGAATTTAACGGAGCAGACGGCTCTCTTCCCGACGCCGGCAAGTGGAGCATCGAGACCGGAGGAAACGGCTGGGGCAACCAGGAACTGGAGTACTACACCGGCCGGACTAAGAACATAGATGTCGAACACGGCCACCTGGTAATCACGGCGCGTCGCGAAGACTATACCGGGAAGGATGGGGTCAGCCGCCAGTTCACTTCCGCCCGCATCAAGACACAGGGCAGGTTTGCGCAAGCCTATGGGCGATTCGAAGCACGCATTCGCATTCCCCACGGTCAAGGCTTATGGCCGGCCTTTTGGATGCTGGGCAACGATATAGATCAGGCCGGCTGGCCCGCCTGCGGGGAAATAGACATCATGGAAAATATCGGCCGGGAACCCTCAACTGTACACGGGACAGTTCACGGCCCCGGCTACTCGGGTAATAAAGGGATTGGCGACCGCTTCATCCTGCCGGGTATTCGCTTCGCCGACAAATACCATCTGTTCGCAATGGAGTGGGAGCCGAATGTAATTCGCTTCTATGTTGATAAGCACCTGTACGCGACGCGCACCCCTGCGGATCTGCCCAAGGGTGCGCGCTGGGTCTTCAACCAGCCCTTTTTCCTCATATTGAATGTAGCCGTGGGTGGAGATTGGCCGGGCAATCCGGACACCAGCACCATCTTTCCGCAAAGAATGCTGGTGGATTATGTCCGGGTGTACCGCCGCTCCCGCCCGTAGCGCGGGCGGTTCGTCGAAGCCCCCCTTTTCTTCGCGTATTGCTTTCAGCTACTCTTGTTCCGGCGTCTGGGAATTGAGACGCCGATAATCCCCGGAGGGAGTGCTCGTGTTGGAAGCCTCGGCATTACGCCGCACAGCGCGATGTTTGCCCCTCCTTCTATTCGGGTTAAACCTGTGGGCGCAGGCTGCTCTCCAACCCCTTCCCGTGTTGACGCGTGCCGACCAGGTAAGGAGGCTCACACCGGAACAGGCGGCGCAAGGCTACCCGGTGCGCATTCGTGGCGTTATTACCGATGATGTACCCGCTCCCGATTTTTTCGTGCAGGATTCTTACGCGGGCATCTACGTGGAAGGCAGCAAGCTGCACAGCTTCGCTCACCACTTCGGCGACCTGGTAGAGGTGGAAGGCATCACCGGCCCGGGAAAATTCGCTCCCGTAATCCGGGAAGAAAATCTGCGGGTTCTGGGCAAAGGACGCTTGCCCAAGACCCGTGTGTATTCCTTCGAGGAGCTTGCTGATGGGCAACTGGACAGCCAATGGGTGCAGGTTCGCGGCATTGTCCGCTCGGTAGCCATTGACCATACCTCCTGGCGGGAAGTGACTTTGGCCATGCATCTGGCGGTGGGGCCGGGTCAGCTCGCGGTGCGCATCCCCATCGCCGAGGAGCATAATTTTTCCCGCTGGATAGACAGCGAGATTCTGCTGGAGGGTGTTTGCGGCAGCCTGTTTAACGCTCAGCGCCAGCTGAGCGGCGTGCTCTTATATGTGCCCCGCCTGAGCCTGGTGAAGCTGGAAGCTCCCGCCAAGGAAGTCCCTTTCGCGGCCTTGCTGACGTTTTCCCCCGGCAACGGCACGCGCCATCGCGTGCGCGTAAGAGGCACGGTTGAATACCAGCAGCCCGGACAAGCCGTGTTCCTGCAAAACCAGGGCAAGGGACTGCGGGTTCGAAGCCAGCAGGAGTTCCCGCTGGCCCCCGGCGACGTGGTGGACGTGCTTGGGTTTCCGGCTATGGGCGAGTCCGCTCCCGTATTGGAAGATTCGGTGTTTCAGTTGGTCCGCCGCGGCGCTCCGCCCTCGCCGCTTCCGCTCGATCTATCGGTTCCATGGGAAAAATATGATGGCATGCTGATCACCACTGAGGCCACCGTGCTGCATCGCGACTTACAGCCTGACGGTGTGCGGTTGCTCCTGCAGCAGGGGCAGACGGTGTTTGAGGCGAGTTTGCAGGGCGAGGCGGGATCCCTGATGTCCGTTCCTCTCAGCAGCAAAGTGCGGATCACCGGCATTTGCCTGGTGCGCAGCGGCGGGCTCTGGTCCATTCCACAGTCATTTCGCGTGCTGCTGCGCTCGCCCCATGATGTCGCCGTGCTGCGCGCTCCCTCCTGGTGGAACCTTCGTCATGCGCTCTGGCTCTTGGGCATTACCCTGGGCGTTCTGCTCATGGTTATGGCTTGGGTTGTGGTATTAGGACGGCGCCTGCGGGAACAGATGGCGCTTATCGGTCAGAAGTTGCGCAGCGGTGCGGTTCTCCAGGAGCGCAACCGCATCGCTCGTGAACTGCACGATACTTTGGAACAAGAGTTGGCGGGCATCACCATGCAACTGGACCTGGCGGTGGATTGTTTTCTGCAGGCGCCGCAAGTTGCCCGCCAGGCTATGGAGACGGCCCGCAACATGAGCCGCCACAGCATGGTTGAGGCCCGCCGCTCGGTCTGGGATCTGCGCTGCCAACTGCTCGAGCACGGGGACCTGGTCTCAGCCCTTACGCAAATCGTGCGCACGCCGTCTGGCCGCAACCACAACGCCGTCACGGTCAGCGTCCACGGCAATCCCATGCGACTCCCAGTTTCGATTGAGATGAACCTGCTTCGCATCGGCCAGGAGGCGGTGGCCAATGCCGTCCGGCATGGGAGCGCGACACGAATCACAGTGGAGTTGCGGTATGCTCCCGAGGCTGTTTCGCTGTACGTAAGCGACGATGGCAGTGGTTTCCGCTCCGAGGTTGCGGGCGGCAGCGGCCATTTCGGGCTGCAGGACATGCAGGAACGGGCCCGCTCCATGGGCTGCCAGTTGCAAATTGACAGCCAGCCCGGACAAGGCACGCGGATTCGGGTACAGGTTCCCATAGGGCAGCAACAATTCCTTGACCAAGCACTCAAAATCAATTCGTATTCTCGTAGTTGACGACCATTTCATGGTGCGCATGGGCCTTTCCGCCTCGCTTAATGTGGAACCAGATATGGAAGTGGTGGCCGAGGCCAGCGACGGCGAAACCGCGCGGGCGGCGTATCGCAAGCATCACCCTAACCTCGTTCTCATGGATGTGCGCCTTCCCGGAATGAGCGGCGCTGAGGCGACTGCCAGCCTGCTGCAGGAATTTCCCCAGGCTGCCGTGCTGATGCTCTCCACCCATTCCGGGCAGGAGGAAATCTATCGCGCGGTGCAGGCGGGCGCCCGCGGTTATGTTTTGAAGAGCGTGATGCGGGATGAACTGCTGCATGCCATACGCGAAGTGCATGCCGGGCGCCGCTACATGGATTCCACCGCGGCTTCGGCTCTGGCGGACCGCCTCTTGCAGCGCTCCTTGACCGGGCGTGAGATCGAGGTGCTCCAGATGGTGGCCAAGGGCCAGGGCAACAAGGAAATTGCCGCCGCCCTGGACATCGCCGAAATCACGGTCAAGCTTCACGTCAGCCACGTCCTGGAGAAGCTCAACGCCAGGGACCGGACAGAGGCGGTAACCGCAGCCCTGCAGCGCGGGATTATCGTGCTCGAATAGCTACTCCCCAGGCTCAGCTATACGAAAGTATGATTTCCGCGCCCACCCCATGCATGGCAGACTTTTGAGGCTTCATTGGCATAGATTCTTTGGTTTGCTCCAAGCAATTCCCAGGGGAGCGCACCACTCTCGTGTTCCGCAAGACAGTAGTAAGGAGGCGGTCATGTTGCCCTTTCTTTCCCTGAAAAAAATCACCCTCACCAGCGCGTTGCTCCTTATGTTTTTGACGTGCTTTGGCGGCATTGCCCTGCTGGCGCAGATAACTTCGGGCGCCATCTTTGGCGAAGTAGAAGATCCAAGCGGCGCCTACATCAGCAAGGCCACGGTGACCATCACCAGCCCGGCCATTGGCGTCACCCGCACCGTGGTGACGGGCGAACACGGGGACTTCGTAGCTCCCAACCTGTTGCCGGGAACCTATACCGTCAGCGCGGAGGCGCCCGGATTCCGGAAGGTGGAGAAAACCAACGTGATTCTCAGCGCCGCCGATCGCCTGGATGCGGGCGCATTCGTGCTGCAGGTTGGGGCGGCAACCCAGTCCGTGACGGTGACCGCCGATGCCGGGCAATTGCAGCTGGAGTCCAATTCCGGCGAACGCTCGGACCTGATCACCGGCAAGCAGCTCAACGATGTGGCCCTCAACGGCCGTATGGTTCTCGATTACATGAGGCTGATTCCGGGCGTGGTCAGTGATTTCGATGGCTCAGCTTCCACCACCTACGGGATCGGCGCCTTCAACGTAAACGGTACGCGCGCCAATACACACGAGTACACGATTGACGGTTCCTCGAACGTGGATACCGGGGACAACGCCACCACCCATGTGACGATCAACCCCGATGCCATCGCTGAAATGAAGGTGCTTACCTCCAACTACCAGGCCGAATTCGGCAAGGCCGGCGGCGGGCAGGTCGCGGTCGTCACCAAGAGCGGCAGCAACCAATTTCACGGCAATGCCCGCTTTTTCCATCGCAACGAAGGCATGAACGCCAACAATTGGTTTGCCGACCAGGCCAACGCAGCCTCGCCCGGTTCGGTGCCGATCGCGCTGTACCGCTACAACTATATTGGTTATCAGGTGGGCGGGCCCATCAAGAAGGACAAGGCGTATTTTTTCTGGGGTCAGGAATACTACCGGCAATTGATTCCAACCGGCGGATTGGATCAGTTCCGCACCCCGACCGCGCTGGAACGGGTGGGTGATTTTTCGCAAACCCCGTTCACCATTTACAACCCGGCCACTGGCCTGCCCTTCCCCGGCAATAAGATTGACCCTAACAGCCTCAATCCTGCCCAGCGCAACATTTTCAACAACGTATCAAAGCTTCTGTCTCTTTACTCTCTCCCCAATGTGGCGCCTTCCAGCCCAACCTCTCCCAATTTTGCCACCCAGTTGTCTTACAGCAATCCCCGCCGCGAAGACATTCTGCGCTTTGACTACCAGATCAATGAGAAGAACCGCTTTTATGGGCGCTGGGACAATAACGCGGAGCAATCTACCTCCCCCATGGAAACGTGGAATCTGAACTGCATGGGACAGCTGCAGCTTCCCGGCGGTTGCGTCAACAAGGCCCCCAGTTGGAATCTGGCTCTGGACCTTACAACCATTCTCCGTCCTAACCTGCTGAACGAAGTCTCGGTGGGTCCCAGCGTGACCCGCAGCAGCTGGGGTGGAACCAACGGCAATCTCTCCGTCGGGAAAAACGGTATCAACCTGCCCATGCTGTACCCGGTCCCACCTTCTACGTCGGTTCCAGACATGGGTTTCAACGGAAATAACCTTCCCTATCCCTGGTCCTATTTCGGGGCCAACCCCTGGTATCAGAGCAACACCACGATTGACTTCAATGACAACGTTACCTGGGTGAAGAATAACCACGCCCTGAAATTTGGTCTGTTTTATCAGCGTTCCCGCAAGGACCAGATTGCCTGGGGCAACTCCAACGGCCAGTACTCAATTGACAACTGCGCCACCTCCAGCGACCCGGTGGGCTGCACCGACAATAATTCCGGTATGGCCTACGCCAGCGCGCTGTTGGGATACTTCCGGTCCTTCGACCAAAGCAGTTCGCGGCCGATCGGTTATTTCAGGTACAACCAACTGGAGTTCTACGGCCAGGACACGTGGAAGATCACCCCTCGTTTAACGCTCGATTATGGAATGCGCTTTGCCTGGATTCCCCCGCAATACGACGCCAAGAACCAGATCGCGCTCTTCAACCCGGCGTTGTACGACCCCGCCACGGCGGTGAAGATTGATGGCAATGGCAACATCATTCCCGGGAGCGGGAATCCGCTGGACGGCATTGGATACAGCAAAAACGGCACGCTTCCCAAAGGAGGGTGGAAGAGCCGCGGCATCATGCCGGAGCCACGCCTGGGATTTGCCTACGACCTCACATCGGATCACAACACCGTGCTGCGCGGCGGCTTTGGCACTTCCCATGACCGCGAGCAGGGGAACCTGGTGTTCAATACCGTCTTTCAGAATCCCATCAATGTCGTCACCCCGACGGTGAACAATGGCAACATGCTCGACATTGCCAGCCTGCCTCAATCCGCGCCCGGGGTTCTGGGCGGCATCTATGGGGCGGATCAGACCGGAAAGGTGCCGGTGGTCTACAGCTACAGCCTGGGAGTGCAGCGCGCGCTGGGAGCAGGCACTACGCTGGATGTGGCCTATGTGGGGACCCAGGGACGCCATCTGGTGACCGCTCGCGATCTCAACGCCATTCCCTTCGGCACCAGCTTTACCAGGGCGGCACAAAATCCGGCTAATTTCGCCGGGGGCGTGGTGCCGGCGGTGGAACCCAATCTTCCCCCGGAGTACGCCGCGGCGGGGCTGGACTTTACAGGACAATACGCCTATCCCACCAATTTTCTGGTTCCTTACAAGGGATATGGCCAGATCCAGTACTACCAATTCGACGGCACCTCCAACTACAACTCGCTGCAGGTATCAGTGCAGCGGCGCTTCAGCCACAGCCTGACCTATGGCGCGGCCTACACCTGGTCGCATACTCTCACCACGGCGAATGCGGACCAGGATTTCCAGTACACCCAGTTCACGCGCGCTCTTGACTATCGCACCGCAAGCTGGGACCGGACACACGTTTTGGCCATCAACTACGTCTATGATTTGCCCAACGTAAGCAAACATTTTGGCGGACCCAAGTGGTTGTCCTACGTGACCGACAACTTCCAGTTGTCGGGGATAACCCAATTCATGACCGGAACCCCGGTGCCCGATTACAGCGTGAATGGAAACGACATGGCTATCTGGGTACCGGCTAACGTTTTGACCGGGTCCGACCAGTGGGGGGCCCTGCCGCCCGCATGGACCGGGTTGGACAGGAATGGAAATCTTCTTCTGCCCAAGATCGGACTGCCTTTCACGGGGTCGCGCGGTGTGTTGCGTGACGGCGGTATGCAGAACTGGGATGTATCAATCTTTAAGAACATTCCTCTGGGAAAGAATGAGAGCCGGTATCTGCAGCTGCGCGGAGAGGCTTTCAATATCTTCAACCATCCCAACCTGGACCAGAAGGATTATGCCGCCAATCTGACGCTGCCCAGTTGCTCGGCAACGGGGTGCACGCCTATGTCAATTGCACCGGCAAACTCCACCACCTTCGGCCACTACATTTCGCAGTATTCGGGAGTGGGTGGTCCGCGAGTGCTGCAACTCGCGGCCAAGTTCTACTTCTAGCAGGGACGCGCCATTCGCCCGCGGCTTCGGCCGCGGGCCCCGCCTCCGGTGGTCGGAGACTGCGAATGGCGGGCTTGAGTCCCTACGCTCCAGGAACCCTTTTCGCCGATGCCGGAAGAGTTCGTGTCTGTGCTGGAGGAAGAGGAATGGTGGCGGCAACAGGAGAGTCTATGTCTACTCGGCAGACCCGGCGTGATTTCCTGAAAGTATCCGGCAGCGGCTTGCTGGCTGTTGCCGGCACGGCAGCCCTGGCGAAACGGGCTCGCGGCGAGGAGGAGGCGCGAGGCGCGTCCTCCGGCGGCCGACTATCGGTCTGGGTCACTCATGATAGCCGGCGTTGCGCTCCCGCCGCTGCCGTCAACTGGGAACCCGCGTCCAGGCCGGCAAGCCGCGAGGCGGTGGTTCTGGACCCGGCCAAGAAGTTCCAGGAAATCCTGGGATTTGGCGCGGCTTTCACCGACTCCGCCTGTTACATGTTCAACCAGCTTTCCCCGGCCACCCGCGAAGAGCTATTTCACCAGCTTTTCCACCCTGCCCAGATGTCCTTGAGCGTGTGCCGCACCTGCATCGGCTCCAGCGACTATGCCACCAAGCTGTACAGCTACGATGACGGCCAGCCCGATCCGGGCCTGACGCGCTTTTCCATCGCCCACGACCAGCAATACATTCTCCCCATGCTGCGCCAGGCTCGCGGGGTCAATCCCGACCTGTTTCTCTTCTCTTCGCCGTGGAGCCCGCCGGGATGGATGAAGGCCAACGGCTCCATGCTCGGCGGTTCCATGCGCCGCCAGTACATGCCGTCGTATGCGCAATATTTTCTCAAGTTTCTGCAGGATTACAGCTCGAATGGCGTTCCGGTGCAGGCGGTGACCATCCAGAACGAGGTGGATACCGACCAGGATGGCCGCATGCCGGCTTGCATCTGGCCACAGGAATACGAAGCCGATTTCGTGAGTCAATATCTGGGACCGGCCTTGCGCGGTGCGGGACTGAAGACGCAGATCTGGCTCATTGACCACAATTACAATTTGTGGGGACGCGCTATCGGTGAGCTCGAAGCAGCCAATGTGCGCAAGTACGCCGACGCTATCGCCTGGCATGGCTACCTCGGTGAGCCACAGTGGATCAACCGCGTTCACCAGGCGTTTCCTGAAGTGGCCATGCATTGGACCGAAGGCGGACCCGACTACACCGACCCCCAATACGCGACGGACTGGGCGCAATGGGCAAAGACCTTTACCGGCATTCTGCGTAACTGCTGCCGGTCCATCACCGCCTGGAATTTCGCGCTCGACGAAAACGGACGCCCCAACATCGGACCGTTTTCCTGCGGCGGTCTGCTCACCATTCACTCCCAAAGCCACG
>DATGGJ010000723.1:0-5271 GCA_035308585.1 Terriglobales bacterium | reverse complement strand
TCCAGGTCCACCACGCCGATCCTGTTGTCTCCGCCGAAGACGGAGGCGGATTCGCCGGATGGGCGCAGGGTGATGTAAAGCAGGGCGAATACGGCCAGCAGGAAGAGGAAGAAAGCTCCGCCGCCGATCAGAACCCAGAGCAGGGCGCGCGCCCGTCGTTGAGGCTGGCCTTCATCTGGCATAGGAAGGCGTAGTTTAACACCAGTGGTCAGGGTTGAGGGGCCGGTTGTCAGCGGATAAGCGTTGAGCTCTCAGAGAGCAGTCCAGCAATTAGTTAGCTAAGTGCTTGTTTCGCTGATTGCTGAGTGCCACCTTACACAATCACCCGCAGCGCCTTCCGGGCCACGCTCACTTCCACCGGCGTTTGGCCCAACGGTTCGCCGTCGGCGTGCACGTCCAGGGGGCATTCGCTCTCGATGCGCAGACGCTCAGCCCGAAAATATTCCACCTCGCGCAGGCCGAGGTGAGTGCCCCGGTACACCTTGGGAAAAAGGCGCAGCAGGCGCAGCTTGCTGACGTGGCGCACGAAGCAGACTTCGAGCTTGCCATCATCAAGCTCCGCCTGGGGAGCAATGCGCATGCCGTGGCCGTACCAGGGGGCATTGGCGGCGACCGCCAGGATGCCGCGTTCGCACAGGGCTCGGCCGAAGTGGCCATCGTGCTCGCCGGCTGAGAGCGTAAGCCGCTGCGCCCGGAATGTGAGCAATGCCGGAATCGCCGCCAGGAAATAACCGCCATGGGCGCGCAGCCAGCCGGGCATGGAGCGGGCTCGCCGGGCCACTTCGGCGTCAACGCCTGCGCCGGCGGCGCAAGAGAAATACGTCCGCTCCTTTGTGGCGCGGGCGTCCTCGCCCGCGAATTCGAGCACGCCAACATCTATCAGCCGAAAGTTGTCGCCGCGGCTTAGAAATTTTTGCCAGGCGCAGAGGGCGCTAACTTTGGTGCGCAAGCCCAGGGCCCGGGCAAAATCGTTGGCGCTCCCCGCAGGCACCACCAGCAGCGGAATTTGCAGTCCGACCAGGGCTGCCAGATGGCGCTGCACGGTACCATCGCCGCCCAGCACCAGCACGGCGCCGACCGGCGGCTTGCCGGCTGCCTGTGCCAAATCTTCGACCGCGACAATTTCCACTCCCGACGCCCGGAAAGGAACAAGGTCACGTTCCCTTGCATTAGGCCCGAGGATGGCGAGCGCGCGCACTGTGGGCGCAGATTAACCGCCATCGCAACTGAAGCGCAAGGTGCTTCGACTCGCCTCGCCGCGGGCGCGGCTGCGGCTCGCTCAGCATGACAGGTGAAGGGTATTTTCATCACAAGCATCGCTGTCGCAAAGCGAACAGAAGCTACCCCAATGTCATCCTGAGCGAATGCGAGCCGAGCGTACGAGGGGAGCGCGAGTCGAAGGACCTCGCGGTTGTTCCGGTGTGAGTGGTGCGATAGGCTTGCCCCAATCGGCGC
Source organism: Terriglobales bacterium (assembly GCA_035308585.1). GTDB lineage: Bacteria > Acidobacteriota > Terriglobia > Terriglobales > Acidobacteriaceae > JAICWP01. Next base: position 3,816 of record DATGGJ010000723.1, on the reverse strand, counting down.
TTAAATCTCTCCAGTCCGGGTTGGCCATCTGCACCAGCCAGTTCTTCTTGGTACGCCGCCAACCTTTTAGCTGCTTTTCCCGGGCAATGGCTGTCCGAATGTTGCTGTACCTCTCGAACCAAACCAGCCGATGAGCTTGGTACTGGTGTGAAAAGCCTTCGAATTCATCGTTCTTATGCTGGAATACCCTGCGCTCCAGGTTGTTGGTTACTCCGGTGTAGAGCGCACGCCGCGAGCTGCTGATCATCATGTAAACGTAGTAGTGATGCTCACGCATACAAGCGCAAGGTGCTTCGACTCGCCTCGCCACGGGTGCGGCTGCGGCTCGCTCAGCATGACAGGTGAAAAATATCTGCTCTCATGAGAAGGTATGCTTTCTCAGGATAACGGCTGGAATTGGGAGCAGATCATTTTGGCCAGTGTTTTTCGAAGCCAGCAATTCATTTTGGGAATGTCATCCTGAGCGAACGCGAGCCGAGCGTGCGAGGAGAGCGTGAGTCGAAGGACCTTGCGGTTGGTACAGCATTATCCCCGGGAGATTACTCGGTTATCTGAACTATCTTCACGGTCCTGCCCATGGTGATCAACAGTTCGCATGGGACAAATGCCGTTATGACGGGCAGAGGCACTACCTTATCCAAAACTCGAACTGCTTTCTCCCGGATTTTGCGATCTCCTTCGGAGCGTGATTGCACAAACCCTGCTTCCATAAGTAGTTTGTCGAGCCTTAGCGCCTTGATCTGACCGATGTCGGTGGCGGGTTGAAACTGATGCACCGGGAAATATTTTGGGTCATTAAAGGCATGTTCGCCCTGCACGAGCACCTTCTCCAGTTTCACCGTAACCCGTTCTACTTCGCCCGGCGCTTCGCGCTTCTGGAACTGCCTGGTCCAGTCTTCGGCGGCGCGGCCGGCAGCCGTTTCCCCATGGGCGTCGGCCACGATGCGCCGCGCCAGCTCTTTTTTGTGCTGCATGGGATTGGCGCGCCCGGCAGCGGCCTCCTCCTTCATTTTTCCGATCTCGGCCATGCTCACGTCGGTCAGCAGCTCGTAGTAGCGCCACATCATTGGGTCGGAAATGGACATGACCTTGCCGTACATCTCGAGCGGCGGCTCGGTGAGGCCGATGGCGTTGCCCAGCGACTTGGACATCTTCTGCACGCCGTCCAGGCCTTCCAGGATAGGCGTGGTCAGCACCACCTGCGAGGGCTGTCCGTAGCCGCGCTGGATTTCGCGGCCCACCAGCAGGTTGAATTTCTGGTCGGTGCCGCCCAGTTCCACATCCGCTTCCAGCGCCACCGAATCGTAGCCCTGAGCCAGCGGGTAGAGCAGTTCGTGCATGGAGATGGGCTTTTCCTCCTGGAAGCGCTTGTGGAATTCCTCGCGTTCCAGCATCTGCGACAGTGTGAACTTGGCGGCCAGGCGGATGAAATCGTCGGCGGTGAACTTGCCGAACCACTCCCGGTTATAGCGGATCTCGGTCTTATCGCGGTCGAGAATCTTGTACACCTGGTCGAGATAAGTCCTGGCGTTCTCCGTAATCTGCTCGCGTGAAAGCGGCGGGCGGGTGACCATGCGCCCGGTGGGATCGCCAATCATGCCGGTGAAGTCGCCGATCAGGAAGATGACGGTGTGCCCCAGCAACTGAAAATGGCGCAGCTTGTGGATGAGCACGGTGTGCCCAAGGTGCAGGTCAGGGGCGGTGGGATCGAAGCCGGCTTTCACCCGCAGCGGCTTGCCGGTGGCGCGCGCCTTTTCCAGGCGCTCGCGCAGTTCGCCCTCGCGGATAATTTCCACCGCGCCTTTCTTGATTAATGCAAGCTGATCGTCTGTAGGGGGGAAAGTAGCCACTAGCTCCTAGCTACTAGCTGCCAGCTAGTAGCTCTCCTAGTTCTCAGAATAACAAACCGAGTGCGCTGACTCCTGACTACCGACTGCTGACTCCCTCTGCGAACGACCGAGAGCCAACTGCCAACGACTAACGACACTTACTTCCCCAGAATCGGAAAATGGCTGGCCGCGCCCATAAAGAACAGCAGAGGCAGAGTGAGCCAGGCGCTGATCTGCGATACCAGGAAAGATTGCCGGGCCATGCGTTGCGCCTTTTCTGGAATGGGCGTGCCCTGCTCGGCGAAGGCCCGCGTCCACAAAATGATTCTTTTCTGAATGCGCCACACGATGCCCCATACGTTCAGCAGCAGCATCCAGCCGATGCCGCCGCCAATGCCGATGGCCAGCAGCCGGTTGCTCTCCCAGCCGTGATTGTTAAAGTGGACGTACAGGCAGCTGGCCGCCGCCACGTCAATGGCCACCAGGATGGCCAGCACCAGACCTTTGTTCAGTGGCCCTTTCAGAGGCATGACCAGGCCGTTTTCGATGGCAAAAGCTACCGTCCAGATAAGGAAAAAACTCCAGATGGCCGTTCCCGGGGAAGCCTGAGCGTTGCGTGCGTCGGCGGTGACAATCATCATCCAGTAGGCAATCCCCGCCAGGACGGTGACCAGCGCGCTCCAGCGGAACCACCACATCGCGCGGCTGAGCAGCGCGGGCGCCACCTTGGCCCGAGTGCCCGCATCCATCTGTTTCATGACCGGAGTGCTCACCAGGTTGAAAAAGTAAAGCAGCCCGATCCAGGTGATGCCGGCCAGGAAATGGATCCAGCGCAGAATGATCTGGGTGGTGGCGGTGGAGCCGGGGACAAAGAGTGCAGCGAACAGGTGGCTTGCCATGGTGGCCTCCGAGCGTGCCTATGGTGCTGCCGGCGCCCGCGCCGGAGCAGCCGATTGTATAAGCTTTGGCGGCCGGCTAGCGAGGTTGAAAACTGCGGGCCAACGCCGTATCGTACAGGAGTCCCGTGCGGACTGGTTTTATCAGTGTGCTTTCTGACGGGAGCAGCAGATTTCGTCCACGCTCACGATTCCCCGTTTTGTCATCGGCGCGGACTGGCGGTTTCTAACCAAAGGAGATCGGCAGATGGAAAGCAAGCCGGCGCAAAACATTCAGGATTCCTTTCTCAATACGGCACGCAAAGATAAAACTGCCATTACCCTTTATTTGCTCAGCGGGGTGAAGCTGACGGGCCGTATCCGTTCCTTCGACAAATATTCTCTGGTGCTGGAAACCGGCAACCAGGAACAGCTCATCTTCAAGCACGCCATCTCTACCGTGGTGATGCCTAAGACCGCCCATGTGGAGCGCCCCGCGTCAAGTGGCGAAGCCAAGCCGGCGCAGCATGCTGCGGCGGACGTGGCCACGGCGGGTACGAGTTCGGGCACCGAAGGTTAGGAGCAGTACGGTCCTTGCGTTTGTCCACCAAACAGAGGTCCAGCAAATCCTCGCGCGCGGCCGCCACCACGGCTGGCGTTGGTAATGGGGGGAGGCCGGAACGCGCTTTTCTGGTGGGGATTGACTATCCCACGCGGGCGCGCGCCAGCGCCAGCGAGCCGGCGGTGCCGCCGCAGGCGCGAATGGCGCGCAGCACAGCCTCGGCCCAGGACGCCGAGCAGGAGAAACGCCCGGCGGCGCGGTTCAGCGCCGAGGAATCACTGGGGGAATTGCGCGAACTGGCGGCCAGCGCCGGGGCCCAACGGGCCGGCGAATTTCTGCAGCATCGCGACCGGCCCGATCCCGCCACCCTGATCGGACGCGGCAAGCTGCAGGAAATCTCCGGCGCTGCGGCTTCTGCCGCCGCCGATCTCATCATCTTCGACCACGAGCTTACGCCCTCGCAGCAGCGCAACGTGGAGAAGGAAGTTTCCGCGCGGGTGATTGACCGCACCCAGCTCATCCTCGACATTTTTGCCCGCCACGCGCGCAC
>DATGGJ010000722.1:0-2547 GCA_035308585.1 Terriglobales bacterium | reverse complement strand
TCCTGAGCGAGGACGCGCCATGCAAATGCGCGTCCAAGTCGAAGGGCCTAGCGTTTCTCCAGTATAGAGTCGCTCTAACGCATCAAGGCCCATGGTTCGTCGGCGGAGGTATTGCTCCTGGGCTTCTGCGGCCGGGGAGCCTGCGCGATACAATGCGCCCATGTCCACGCTGGCAGGAAAAACATTATTCATCACCGGCTGCAGCCGCGGGATCGGGCTGGCCATCGCGCTGCGCGCGGCCCGCGACGGCGCCCATATTGTGGTGACCGGAAAGACCACCGAACCGCATCCCAGGCTGCCCGGCACCATCTACACCGCGGCCAGGGAAATTGAAGCTGCCGGCGGCCATGCCCTGCCCATTGCCATGGATGTTCGCTTCGACGACCAGGTGCAGGCCGCGGTGGAGCAAACCGTGCGACAGTTCGGCGGCGTAGATATCCTGGTCAACAACGCCAGCGCCATCAGCCTCACCGGAACGCTGCAGACGCCCATGAAGCGCTACGACCTGATGATGGGCGTCAACGTGCGCGGCACCTACCTGTGCTCGCAGGCTTGCCTGCCGCACCTGGCCAAGGCCTCCAATCCGCACATCCTCAATTTGGCGCCGCCGCTGGACCTGCGCCCCAAGTGGTTCGCGCCCCACCTGGCGTACACCATGTCGAAATACGGCATGAGCTTGTGCGTGCTGGGAATGGCGGAGGAACTTCGCAAGCAGGGCATCGCGGTGAATGCCTTGTGGCCACGCACCATCATCGCCACCGCCGCGCTGCAGGTGATTCCCGGAGCCGAAGCGCAGCGCGGGCGCACACCGGAAATCGTGGCCGATGCCGCCTGGCACATCCTCACCCGCGACAGCCGCAGCACCACCGGGAACTTCTTCCTTGACGATGAAGTACTGGCCGCCGCCGGCGTCACCGACCTCTCGCGCTATGCCGTGTCGCCGGGCGCACAGCTGAAAAATGACATCTTTGTAGATTGAAAGACGGGAGGGTGGGGAGAGGCGGGCTTGGCCCGCCCGGACAGCCGAGGACGGCTGTCCCTACACAAACACCTGCGTGCGGGTAAGCGAAGCTCGCCCCATCGCCGTTAATCCGCGGCGAAAGGAATTTAGTCGGCCCTGGCCGGCGTTCCTTTTCCTAAACGAACCCAGCGGCCGTCGGCCGAAGAGCGTTCCACCGCCTCCAGCACCCGCTGCACTTCGAGCGCGTCGTCGAAGTTGGCATGGAAGGGCTGATTCTTCGCCAATGACTCCAGAAAATCCGCCAGCGTGGAAATAAAAGTATGTTCGTAGCCAATGATGTGCCCCGGCGGCCAGTAGCGGTCCACGTAGGGATGTCCCGGCCCGGTAACCAGCACCTGGTGGCCGCCTTGGATTTCCTGCTTGTCGCCGCAGTCGTAGAACTCCAGCCGGTTCAGGTCCTCCAGGTTGAAGCGCAGCATGCCCTTGGAGCCGTGAATCTCGAACTGATTGTAGTTCTTGCGGCCGATGGCATAACGCGTAGCCTCAAAGCTGCCGATGCTGCCGTTGGCGAAACGCGCCAGCAGGAGCACGGCGTCGTCCACGTCGCGCGGCGGCGGGGCAAAGGTCTTCAGCATGGCCGAGAGCTCGCCGATTTCCCCGTTGAGCATCAGCGCCAGGTCTATGGAGTGGGAGAGCAAGTCGCCCATGGCGCCGCTGCCCGCCTCGCTGCGCTTGAAGCGCCAGATGCCGGCCCGGTCCGGTCCCCAGCTCTGCAGGTAAACCGCGCGGTAGTGGTAAACCTGCCCCAGGCGGCCTTCCTCCATCATGCGCCTGGCCAGGGCGATGGCGGGCACGCGCCGGTAGTTGAACCATACCAGGTTGGGAACTTTGCGCGCCGCCGCCACCATCTGCTCCGCTTCCGCCACCGACATGGCCAGCGGCTTCTCACACAGCAGAATCTTGCCCGCCTTAGCCGCCGCCAGGGCCACCGGCGCGTGCAGGTTATTGGGCGTGGCCACGTCCACCACATCAATATCCTTGCGCTCCACCACCGCCTGCCAATCGGTAGCGGTTTCATCCCAGCCCCAGCGCGCCGCCATGGCGTCCAGGGTCTCGCGGTTGCGCCCGCAAATCACCTTGCGCCGCAGTTCGAAGGGCGAATCGAAAAAGTGTCCCACCTGGTGGAAAGCGTTGGAGTGGGCCCGGCCCATAAAGCCCTGGCCGATCATGGCGACGTTCAGCGTCTTTTTGGCAGCGCTCATTGTGGTCCTCGCGGCAAAATCAAAAGCAATAGTTTTAGCACGATTCGCGAGTTCCAGCGGGAGCGGAAGCAGAAGGCGAGCGGCTACCGCTTTTGCCAGGCGAGGCCGCCATTGGAGGTGGTCCAGCTTTGGCCGCTGGCCGTCGTCAGGCTGCCATGCTGTGCGTCGCTAAAGCTCAAGGCGGTGATGTCTTCAGTCAACGCGGCGCCATCGCTGGAAGGCGACAGGCGCTGCCACCGGTTGCCGTCGTCGGGGCTGTAGTAAAGCGCCCCACCTTGACCGCCAACCCACACATTGGGGCCGAATACCGCCACCGCGTGGAAA
>DATGGJ010000721.1:0-7000 GCA_035308585.1 Terriglobales bacterium | reverse complement strand
CAGGGGTGCTCTGTCCGGCGATGGCGTTAAAGACATTGCGGCCGAAGAAGAAAGGCAAGCCCCAGTCGAAGGTGCTGGGATTGGGCCCTCCGAGGTTGCTGAAGGCCACGTTGGGAGTGGCGAACAGCGAATCGGCATTGGCCACGCTGAAACTGACCGGGGCGGAGGTTCCATTGCTTCCCTGGTTGGCGGCGGAGAAATTCTTTGTCGAACCGGGGCAGTAAAAGCCGGAAACATCGGTGCAAGCGGCCAGCCCAGTGCTGCTGCTATTCAGGAAATAGAGAGCGTTGGAGCCGGTATCCAGGAACGAGGTGTAGGTCTGATTGGCGTAAACCGTGGAAATATTTCCGGAATTGTCCACCGTAAAGATTCTCGCGTTGCCCAGGGAATTGTTGGTTTGGGTGCCGATGCCGAACACCAGGGAGCCGGAAAGGGAAAGCGCCCCGCCGGAGGGGACGAGCGGCAGTTCGATGATGACCCCATTGTTGTCAGAAGGGAACATGGAGACGGGGTTCTGCACCTGCTGGGCCAGGCCTTCCGGGGCCACCACGCAGCCGAAACTGGGGCAAGCGTAATAGAGGCCGGGATTGGAAGAGCCGGTGAGGGTGCAGGCGCCGCCGCAGTCCTGAGGAAACAGGCCCACCCCCAGCACGCCGTTTGCGCCCAGGGTTTGCAGGGTATCTTCGGCGGTCAGTCCAGTGCTGGTGCAGCCCTTGGGAACAGAGGAAAACGCCGGGTCGCCGATGACTTGAACCGGCGCGGAGGAGGCTTGCTCGCCGGCGAGCTTAATGGTGGCTACTTTGATGGGTCCCCAGGTGTAGCCATCCTGGAACTGATTACACTCGGCGATGGGGGCGGCAGCGGCGTTGGTCTGCTGGGGAAGGGGCAAGGTCAAAGCCGAGGCCAGAACGCGCAGGCCCACCGAGCCGGTGTCCACAAGCACTCCGTTGATGGTCTGGCAGTCGGAGGGATTGGTGGGCAGGCAAACGATGACGCTGGTAAACAGTCCGTTGACGTAATTGCCGGCGGGACCGGCATTCACCGCCACCGCCTGCACGTTGGGGGCAGTGGGGGAGATGGGATTATTGCCGGGAGCGGCGCCTGAATTTGAACTTCCACCGCATCCGGCCGCGGGCAGGAAAGCAGCAAGTGAGAGAAGCAGCAGGTATTTGTACAAGCGAATCCTCCGCTAACGCAAAGCTTCAGCGCGCACGCCCGCGGGCATCTGCTGGGGCAGGTAAGCGCGGCCGATAAAAGAGCGCTGGTGTCCCGACGACTGCACCACCAGGCCGGGAAGTTCGACGACGAGCGGACCGTGGCCGCGGCGGCTCTGAGCGGCGCGCGCGTACTGGTCGAAATAGGCGCCCAGAAGCTGGCGGAGATCGGGAATGCGCGGCCCATTCCAGGTGACCGCAAAAACGTTGCCGGACCTGGGTGCTACGTATTCCCGAACCACGGTGCCATAGGGCGCCTGGATCTGGTGCAAGGTATAGGCTCGGGCACGCTTGATGCGCAGGGTGCCTTGCAGGCGGGACTGGTCCTTCTGAATGGATTGCGCGGCTTCGCCCAGCACCGCCCAGGCGGGCAGGGCGAGCAACAGCAGAAGAGGAGACAGCAAGCACAAACGTCTCATAAAAGGAACCTCGGCATCATCAACACGAAGGCAGAGTGCAATTCCGTTGCACGGTAAAGGGTGTGTTGGGCTGCTCAGGTCCTAAGATGCCGGCAGGGCGCAACTGGCTGTGTAAAGTTCTGTAAATTGCATGGCGTATGCGCCGGAGGGAGGTCGGAGGTTCGCTGCCGTCTGTAATAGAGATTGGCGCGTAGTTCAGCCGGCCTGAAGGCCGATTCTCCCCGGCGGGGGGATTTGGAACATGCTTCCATATCGTGCCGGCCGGGCGGGGGTTGGTGGCGTGAAGTCAGGCCCGCGCAGCTTTGGTGCCAGAGGACGAATTCACCGGCGCTCATGACTTCTATTTGCGGAACGCAGCTCCAGGATATCCTGGGGCTCCTTAAAACCGTGCCGCAGGTAGAGGGTGCGGCTGCGCGGCGTGGGCCACAAGAAAACCGCGTCCACGGAGTTGTGTTGCAGCCAGTTTAAGGCTTGCGCAAGAAGGCGGCTGCCAACTCCGCCGCGGCACTCCGGCGTGACATAGAGATTGGTGATGTAGCCGTGCAGTTCGGGCTGGCCGTTGCAGTTGGGCAGCTTCTCGACCAGATGCGACCAGACTTGCCCGACGATTTCTCCGCCGCGAACAGCCACCCAGGCCTTCCAATCGGCGGCCAGCCGCTGGGACATCCAGGCAGAACAGCGCTGCATGAAGGTGTTCCGGTTTTCCACCGAGCCATCCATCTCAGAACGGAACTGGTAACGCAAGGCAGCAAGGCGGTCGCAATCGGAAAGGGCGGCTTCGCGGACCACAATGTCAGGCATGGGTTACAGAATAGCCGATCAAGTCCGAAGGGACGAACCGTTGACATACCGGCAGCGGTGGTCCAGATTAGCTGGCATCGGATGGCGCGGAGGCTGCATATGTGGCTCACCACACTGGACCGCAGAGAGTTGCTGGGCTATGGCAGACGGGTGGTCCGGCTCACCTACGCCGGGGTGAGGTCAAAGCACACCAGCCAACTGGCGGCGGGTTTGTCATATTACTTCATCCTATCCCTGTTTCCCATGCTGATCGCGTTCGCGGCGGGGCTGGCGCTGGTGCCCTTGCCGCACTTGTTCGACCAGATTCTCACCCTGATGGCCAGGTTCATACCTCCAGACAGCATGGGCCTGGTGCGGGCGGTGGTCCGCGACGTGATCACTCCGCACGGGGGAAGCATTCTCTCGGTGGGCATTGTGCTGACCATCTGGGCGGCGTCGGGCGGGGTGGCGGCGCTGATGGAAGCCGTGAACGTGGCCTACAATCTGCCCGACCAGCGCAGCTTTGTACGGAAACGGCTGCTGGCGATTGGACTGATGTTCGCGGTGGGAGCGCTGGCGGTGCTGGCCCTGGCGTTCATGGTGGTGGGACCCGGTTTCGGCCGATGGCTGGCGGGCAAGGCTGGGCTGGGCAGCGTGTTTGTGGCCCTGTGGCCGTACTTGCGGTGGGCACTCTCCATCGCTTGCGCGGTGCTTTCGATTGAGCTGATCTACGTGTGGGCGCCCAGTGAGCGGCGTCCGTTCCGCTCCACCCTGCCGGGAGCGGTGATCGCCCTGTTGACCTGGCTGGTGCTTTCCAGCGGGCTGGGTCTGTATCTGCGAAATTTCGGGAAACTCAACAAGACCTACGGCACTCTGGCGGCGGCCGTCGCCCTGATGCTGTGGCTCTACTGGACCGCCTTCGCCATCCTGGTGGGAGCGCAATTCAACGCGGAAACCATGCCCGCCGAGCCAGCCGGGGCGGAGGCGCAGGAACAGGCTAACTCCCGTCCCGCGACCGCGGCTTAGCGCCCGGGACCCGGGGCGCGCAGCTTAATGATCAGCCGGTAGGGATCGGGCGCGATCATGGCGGAATAGTCACAGCTATGTTCTGTTTCCAGAACCAAACGAGTGACCCCGGGTCCCCGTTCGGCGATACGAATTTTCCGCACGAAGGTTTCGGTTAGTGGAACCTCGATTAGCCGGCCATGGAGTGCCGCCGGCATGGGGGCGCCCTGAAGATCAAAATAAACGCGGTCTGGACGAGTGAGGCGGTGCGCGGCAAAAGCGGCCATGCCGGGCAGGCTGACGGTCACGGTGGTGGAGCTGTCGTCGGACCAGTAATTGATGGTTCCGATGGCCGCCGAGCCACCGTTCTTGCCGGCGCCCGAGAGCGGAGACGCTGGGCCGGAGGAGAAAACGGGCTCATATTTCGTCCGAGTAACCTGCACGTGAGCATGCTCCCGGGAGCTTTTCGCGGCCAGGGCGATGCCGGCGGCCATGAGAGCCGCCGCCAGCAGGCTCATGCGCAGCCACTCGCACCAGCCCCACACCTGCGCGATTCTGCGAATTCCGGAGCTGTCGTTCGGCCAGGCGGGATTCCGAAAGAGCAGAGCTGGTCCCGCCGTTGAATATTTGCTGAGCGCCGGCGGGCAAAGTTCCGGCTGAGGCCGCGCGGGACGTGGGGCTTTGTCCGGAACGGCCGCAGGAGCGCGCCTCAATCGGTGCTTTAAGTTCTTCGCCACTGGAAGACAGGTAGAAGTCCGGATTAATTAGCGTTAATGCTGCGGAAACGGTGGGAACCGATGTTGGCAGCTATTATAGCCAAGCCCGCGCATTTTTGAGGGAATTCCCGCTCAGCCCGGGTAGATAAAAGCAGGGGGGACTGGGCCTCCACTTAAAGTCTTTTGTCATAGTCTGCAAGAAGTTGCGGGAATCCGCGCTTCGCCGTGGGACGATGCTTTAGAACCAACGGGTTGTGCGGAACTTTGCCTGGACCAGAAATTGCTAGCCTTGCTTCATACCTGAGCCGTGCCAGGTGATGTCCGAAAGAGCCGGCGAGCGGACCCACTTCGTTGCACAGGACAATCCAGATGATCATTCGACGATTCGGGTGGTTGCTATTGATGGGAGCCTTGGCCGTGATGACCTCCCCGGCTTGGGGCAATGATATTTGCCAGGTTTCAGGGAATCTGGTGCAAAACTGCGGATTTGAAACCGGAGATTTCACTAGCTGGCTACAGTCCGGAAATACGGGCTTCACCAGCGTAAGCACTTTCTACGCCTTCAGCGGAAACTACGGTGCTCAGCTGGGGCCGGTGGGGAGCGACGGATTCCTGTCCCAATTCGTGGGAGACAACAGCACGCAGTATTTCGTCTCCTTTGCGCTCTACAACGACGGGGGCGCCCCCAATGACTTTACGGTTTACTGGAACGGCACGGATGTAGGGCCCGACCTGGTAGATGCAGCAAACTTTTCGTATACGGAGCTTTCCGGAATTCTCTCGGGAAATTCCGGGGCTGGAAGCAACGAAATCACCTTCGCGTTTCGTCAGGATCCCTCTTACTGGGGTCTGGACAGCGTGGTGGTGAGGAATAACGCGGTCCCGGAACCCGCCAGCCTGATGTTGCTGGGCGCGGGCCTTCTTGGGCTTGGAGGTTTGATTCGCCGCAAGCTGACCCAGTAGAGCCTTGCAGAATTGCGGCGAACACCCGGCCGGAGGCATCCCTCCGGCCTTTCACTTTTTCGACCCCATTAGCTCAATGCAGGAAGAGGTGCCTTGGAGGCAAGGCAGTGTCTCATCCGCAGAACTGTTAAGGAAGTGAGTGAAGGATAGATTGCTGAATTGGCTCCTCAGGTAGGACTCGAACCTACAACCCTCCGGTTAACAGCCGGATGCTCTGCCATTGAGCTACTGAGGAGTGTGGCATCAACACGTCCGCGGGAGCGGGACGGCAACGCAGTTTACAAGGCCATCATAACACGGTCAATTGGCGATTGACGATTGGCGCATGATGAATAAGAGGTCAGCATTCCGCACGCGTTAGTCGGCGTTCAGCCCTCTAAAGGAGGGTGGCCGGCTGACTGCTGACTACTGATGTCTGAGGGCTGGGTTTCAGGGTTTTCATTCGTCAATCTTCAATCTTCAATCGTCATTCCAGCCGGTTTGACCGCCCTTTTCGCGGCGTGTTATAAAGAGGTGCTTTACGTTTGCGGGCGCCGCGGACAGGTAGTTTCCCCCTGCTGTCAGGCGACCCGAAACGGCTACTCCGACGCGGCCAAACTCAATCCAGTCTGGAAGTGGAAGCGTGTTCGGAATTCCGGCGTACGCCCTGCACAAAAGGTGAGCGTTGCGGGGATTCGGAGCTGGAAAGACGTGCCTAGACACGTGGTCGATCCGAGCGTTCGTGAGTGGAGGATTTGTATGCCCGCCTGGTTTCTTTCCCTGGCGACCCCAGTGCGCCGTTTGGCGCTAAGCCTGGCCGCCATTTCTGGTGTAGTGTTTTTCAACGCTGCCGCCGCATTCGCCCAATCTGGCCCCGAGGCCACGGGCGAGGCCAACCTGAAGCTGCCTGACCTTTCCACTGTCAATTTTCTGGGCGTGGATGGGCACCGGCTGCTGGTTTACGGCATTGGTTTCTGCGTGCTCGGCCTGGTCTTCGGCCTGGTGATGTACATGAGCCTGAAGAACCTGCCGGTGCATCGCTCCATGCTCGAAATCTCGGAGCTGATTTACGAAACCTGCAAGACCTACCTCATAACCCAGGGCAAGTTCATCCTCATCCTGGAAGCATTCATTGGCGTCATCATCCTGCTTTATTTCGGCGTGTTGCTGCATTACGAGGCGATGCGGGTGGCCATTATTCTTGCCTTCAGCCTGGTAGGGATTGGCGGCAGTTATGGGGTGGCGTGGTATGGCATTCGGGTCAACACCTTCGCCAACTCGCGCACCGCCTTTGCCGGGCTGAGCGGCAAGCCTTACCCGATCTGGCAAATTCCCCTGCGCGCGGGCATGAGCATCGGCATGATGCTGGTGAGCGTGGAACTGCTGATGATGCTCATCATCCTGCTCTTCATTCCGCGTGATTACGCCGGACCCTGCTTTATCGGCTTCGCCATCGGGGAATCGCTGGGGGCGGCGGCGCTGCGCATTGCCGGCGGCATCTTCACCAAGATTGCCGACATCGGCTCCGACCTGATGAAGATCGTTTTCCGCATCAAGGAAGACGACGCGCGCAACCCCGGCGTGATTGCCGATTGCACCGGCGACAATGCCGGCGATTCGGTTGGCCCCAGCGCCGACGGATTCGAAACCTACGGCGTAACCGGCGTGGCGCTCATCACTTTTATTCTGTTGGGCGTGAAGGACCCCACGGTGCAGGTGCAGCTGCTGGTGTGGATCTTCGTGATGCGCATCATGATGCTCATCTCCAGCGCCGGCGCCTACTTCCTGAACGGAGCCATCGCCAAGGCGCGCTACGCCCATGCCGAGGAAATGAACTTCGAGACGCCGCTCACCTCTCTGGTGTGGCTGACCTCGCTGATTTCCATCGGCCTGACCTACCTGGTCTCCTACTACATGATTCCAA
>DATGGJ010000720.1:0-7232 GCA_035308585.1 Terriglobales bacterium | reverse complement strand
CTGCACCATGTAGTTACCCAGCTTCTTGGTTTTCCAGGCGCAGATGTCGCCGATTTCGCCGTTGGCGTCGTCGTACCAGCCCTGCCCGGGAACAGGATCGGTGATGGCTTCGCACAATTCGTGCGAAGTGGTGGTGGTGAGCGCGTCAAACACGCTCATTCCTCCGGTGCAGCCCTGGCAATTAGGGTAAGGCATGACAGCATAGAACGTGTTCCCGCCAATGTCGTTGTGATAGCCGCAGAAGGCCTGGCAGGAGGCGCTGCCGCCCTGCACCACTTTCACCCCCGGCGGGAAGAACAGGAAGTAGAGAACGTTAGGCCCGGGCTTAGGCAGCGCCGAATTATTGGCGATTTCCTGCTGCAGAAATTGCTGGATGGCGCTGTCGTGAACGGTTGAGGGCACCGCTGGGGTGGTCACCGTAACCGTCCCCGTTCGCTTGCCGTGGCCGATCTTCTGTCCGCCCACGCTATATTCCGCCAGTTGGTCCATGAGCGCGCTGGTCAGAATGAAATCGAAGAATTGATTGATCTGGACAACCTGGCCGCTTTGCGGTGACTGCTGCCACCCCGTCCCCCAGAAAATCACGAATACTTCGGCGGCCGTGATCAGCGGTCCATTACGGTAAGTAAGTTGCGGCCCGCCGGCTGCTGCCGCCAGAGGTCTATGTACCTCCTCGGGGACGTGCAGGGGCACGATTTTGATGGAATCGCCGTGCTGTAGGGTGGGCTTGCGGGCAGATTTCTGGCTGGGCATAGTTCTCCTCACTACCAATCTCCAGCCTGGGGGATTTGCTTATCATACCCGGTTGCGCGGCGGCGGGTCAGCAGGACAACAAAAACGGGCGGCCGAAGCCGCCCCGTTCTTTGGGATACCAGGATTTAGAGAACCTGGACGTTCTCGGCCTGCCAGCCCTTCTGGCCCTTTACCACGCTAAATTGGACCTGCTGGCCTTCCTGCAGGCTGCGAAATCCGCTCGACTGGATAGCCGAGAAGTGCACAAACACATCTTCGCCGTTCTGCCGGCTGATGAATCCGTAACCCTTGGCATCGTTGAACCACTTAACCGTACCTTGTTCCATGGTGTTGCTTTTCTCTCTTATTTGAATTTGCGCTGAATCAAGAAAGTACTAAAGGCAGGTAATGCTTCGGCAGGTTACTGCTTCAGGCAGAACGCGCTTAGACCGTTTCCGTTCAATCGCTACACATAGGATGCCCGGAAACGGGTAAGGATGCAAGCCCTATCCGCGTCATCAATAGGGACGGGGTTACGGGTTCCTTTTAGTAACCTCTAAGGTGATAGCCTGCAGGACCACTCCCCGCGTTGTACGCGGGCGGCACCGGCGGGAGAAACACCCCAACTCGCCGGAATCTGGGTGCTGGGAGCGCGCACAATATGGGCCGTCATGCGCACCTTGGGTCAAAAAAAAGAAGTAACGCAAAAAAAGAGCGACGCTGCCACACGCCGCTCTCTCTTTGCCCTTCAGGGATGCTTAGTGATGTGAACCGCCACCGTGGGATCCACCACCGCTAACGTGGCCGCCACCGCCGCCACCATTGTGGCCGCCACCGCCGCCGGAGTATCCACCACGCCCCCCACCTCCGCCGGAGTACCCGCCCCGGCCACCGCCGGAGTATCCACCGCCTCCGCCTGCGTATCCGCCGCGGCCACCCCCGGAGCCGACGCTACGGTCTCCACCGCCTCCGTAGTAACCGCCGCGGCCAGCCGAGTAACCACCGCGATCGCTATAGCCGCCATATCCACCGCGGTTCGAGCCGGCCCCGCCATATTCGCGCGTCGGCGCCGCCTGCCGTCCACCACTGTACCCGCCAGAGTTGTCGCCATACGAGCCCCGA
This sequence comes from Terriglobales bacterium, assembly GCA_035308585.1. Taxonomy (GTDB): domain Bacteria; phylum Acidobacteriota; class Terriglobia; order Terriglobales; family Acidobacteriaceae; genus JAICWP01. The sequence goes on along the minus strand of DATGGJ010000720.1, from coordinate 5,378 downwards.
GGGCTGCTCCCATAGCGTCCGCCGTTGCCGTAATTAGAAGACGGACGCCGGGTCACAATGGGCTGACGAAGGTCCAAAGCTGGGCGCCCCGAGCCGCCATCCGAAAACCTCTGCCACCCTTGCCGCGAAGCCTGGCCGGCACCGCGACCGGACGACTGCCCAGTCCCCCGAGGACCATTGCTCGGCTGGCCACGGTACTGGTCCTGGCCAGAGGACTGCGAGAACGGACGATATCCACCCTGGTTTCCATTACCACGCTGACCTTGGCCGTAGCTGCCCGTGGTCCGCGATGGGTTCTGCTGCCCGCCCTGGTTGCGTTCGCTGTTGGGCGTTCCCTGATTTCCGCCGTTCGAGAACCCATGCCATCCCGGGCGCGCTTGCTGCTGGCCGCCAGCCCGGTTCATGTTGCCTTGGCCGGGGTTGAAGTTGCGGTTACCGCTTTGCATGCGCGGCGAATCGTTTTGCGCCGCGCTGCCGCCGAAGCGCTGCCAGCCCTGCTTGCCAGCGTTTGCCTGACCCTGACCCGGCCGCATGTTCTGACCCTGAGCACCAGTGTTACGGCCGAAGGGCTGCGCCGCAGAGCCGGACGCCTGGGTTCTCGCCGCCGAGTTATTCATCGGACCGCTGGGCTGCTGACGTCCTATGCCCAGACGGTTCACTTCCGAGGTGACGCGCGGGGTGGAATTCCGCATGATGTTTTGCATCTGGCCCACCTGGCGGTTGAAAGGCGTGGGCGCCGCCGCCGGACGTCCTCCCCGGCTGAAGAAGCGCTGGTTGGACGCAATCCGGTTGTTAGCGGCACGCGCCGGCGTTCCCAGGCTGGCGCGGTCGGGAACCACTGGCACGCGTCCGGTCATCATGCCGCCCCGGCGGAAGGTAGCAGCGTCAATCCCGCCGGCGTGCCGCACCGGCATTCTGCCAAAGTCCCGCGAGGGCATGTGCGATACCGCGTTCAGCAGGCGCGGATTGTTTTCAATTCCGCGCAGGTTGGAGTAGCCATGGGGTCCGCGATACAGCGGACCAAAGCCACCTCGGCCTCCGTAACCGCCACGGCCGCCATAGTAGTTGTTGATATTGGTCACATTCACGATATTGACACCACGCCCGTACCAGGGGTGGTAGTAGTCACCGGGGCCGATCGGCAGCCAGCCGATGTTGCCAAATCCGAAGCCCACACCGAAGCCAAAGCCGCCACCAAAGCCGAATCCGAAGAAGGAGACGTAAGCCGGCGCCCACACCGGGTAATAGCCGGCATAGACGGGCCCCGGCCACCAGCACCAGGAGCTGCCATAAAGGAACCAGCGGCCATAGTGATAGGGGGCCCAGCCCCAGGGCTCATAGGATACCCAGGTCCAGCCGTAATAGGGCTCCCAGACCCAGCTGCCGTCACTGTAAGGCGCCCAACCCGGGCCGACGGCTGGCGACCACACCCGACCGTAGTCGGGCACATAGACCCAGTGCCCGTAATCATCCAGATCTTGCGATCCGGTGTAGTAACGGTTGGTGTAGCGCCAGCTTTCGGCACGGCTTATCCGACTGTCCCGGTCGCTGTTCCAGCGGTCCCAATCGTCCCTTTCCGGCGCCGCGACAGTCTGATATTCAGGGTTGGTCGTGCCCTCGACCGTAATCAGCTGCCCACTTTGGACACGAGTGCTGCCCTGAGGCGTGGTGACCTCCGCTTCCCCTTGGCGGACGATCACTTGAGTTTCCGTGGCAGAATTCACCTGGATCCGATACACGCCCGGCTGCAGCGGACGAATGGCCACATTAGGCGTGTCAATTTCGATGTTGGCATTGCTGTCGCGCAACTGGCTGAAGTCGACCAGACCCAGGCCCACCTGCACCTGCATGCGATCACGGGTAAGGTCGGTGACTTTGGCGTTGGCGTTATCCGCCAGGCGCAGGACATTGGCGTAATCGAGTTGCACCTCAGTCCGCGCTCCAGGCCCGGTGGCCACCTTGTCGCCGGCTACCAGCGGCGTGTTCAGCTTGGCATCCACCCAGTCACCGGAGTCGCCGCGCTGCATGGTGACGTCTCCGTTGATCAGGCTGATGCGCCCCACGCCGGGCTGTATCTGCGCCCCGGCGTGAACCGTCGCCGCCATTACCACCAAAACCATTGCCAGACTTGCCAGATGCCGTTTCATGGCCCGCCTCCCACCGAATCGGCCAGAGGACTGCATACTCGGCCGTTGTAATGCAGGGCGGGGGCCAAAGCATCAGCTCCCTGCTAAGTTACTGATTCATAAGGCGATTACCAATTTTGTGGGGGCGGGTAATGGCCCGCCGGGTGGTGGTTTTCGTGCGCCAGTGGTGGTTTTCAGCCACCTGGAGGGCCGATAAAGGCTGCCTGGAGCTTCTCGGTCTGGGAGGAGCAAGCCCCAGACCGTACCCGGGCAGTTAAATGTCCAGGTTTTTCACGTCGAGCGCGTTCTCTTCGATGAACTTGCGGCGGGCCTCAACGTCTTCCCCCATGAGGGTGGTAAAGATGGTCTCGCATTCGGCAATATCTTCCAGTTTCACCGAGAGCAGGGTGCGGCGCTCAGGGTCCATGGTGGTCTCCCAGAGCTGCTCCGCGGTCATTTCGCCCAGGCCCTTGTAGCGCTGGATGGTGAAGTCCTTGCGGCCCTCGTTGAGCACGTACTCGAAGAGCTCGCGTGGAGAAGTCTTCTCCACCACCTCCGCCTCGGCGGCTTTCTTTTTGGCGGCCTTGGGCGCTTTCTTCTGCGCCTTCTCCTGCTCCTCGCGCTCGGCGTCGCTCAGTTCTTCCCCGCCGCTGTTGCTGGAAGCCTTGGCCAGAGTCTCGATGACGAAGGGCGGCTCCATGTTGGCCTCGATCTGCTTGTACTTGGCCATCATCTGCCGGTACTCGGGCGAGGAGGCCAGCTCCCAGTTGATGACGTGCTCGGCGCCCTGGGAGTTCACGAAAGCCACTTCCCAAACATTGTGCTCATCATCGTGGCGCAGTTCCACGCTCTTGAAGCTGCGTTCCTTCTGAATTTTCTTCAGTTCCCGCTCCAGCTTTTCCAGCTTCTTCGGCGACTCTTTCTTGTCGCCTTCAAAGTCGGTGCGCTTGGCCAGATCAAGCTTGGGCAGCAGTTCGGTGACCTTGTCGTCGCGCAGGCGCTTATCCACCTTGTCGAAGAAGACCAGGTACTCGTTGAGCACGGTCATGAACTTGGTGAGCGGAGCGCCTTCCAGACGCGCGGCGCCTTCGCCATAGCGCACTACCAGGCCCTCGGCCGCGCGCTTCACCATGACCTTCACGAACTCGCGGTCGTCCTTGATGTACTGCAACGACTTTCCCTTTTTGACGCCATAGAGCGGCGGCTGGGCGATGTATACGTTATTGCGCTTGATCAGTTCCTGCATGTGACGGAAAAAGAACGTCAGCAGCAGGGTACGGATGTGGGAGCCGTCCACATCGGCGTCGGTCATCAGGATGACCTTGCCATAGCGCAGCTTGGCGGGGTCGAAATCCTCCTTGGAGATGCCGGTACCCAGCGCCGTAATCATGGCGCGGATTTCTTCGTGCCCCAGCATTTTGTCGTAGCGCGCCTTCTCCACGTTCAGGATTTTGCCCTTGAGCGGCAGAATCGCCTGGAAACGGCGGTCGCGGCCCTGTTTGGCGGTGCCACCGGCGCTTTCGCCCTCCACCAGGAAGAGTTCGCAGCGGTTAGGATCGCGTTCCGAGCAATCGGCCAGCTTTCCGGGCAGGCCCCCGCCATCGAGCGCGCCTTTGCGCCGAGTGAGGTCGCGGGCTTTGCGCGCGGCTTCGCGGGCGCGGGCGGCGTCAATGGCTTTGTTGATCACGCGCTTGGCCACCGGTTGGTTTTGCTCAAAGAAGGCGCCCAAGCGCTCATTGACGAAAGCTTGCACAATGCCGGCTATGTCGGAATTGAGCTTGCCCTTGGTCTGGCCTTCAAACTGCGGCTGCGGCAGCTTCACGCTGATCACCGCCACCAGACCTTCGCGAACATCGTCGCCGGTCAGGTTTTCTTTAACATCCTTGAAGAGTCCGAGTTGCTGGCCGGCGTAGTTGATGGTGCGGGTCAGCGAAGTGCGGAACCCGCTCAGGTGCGTGCCGCCATCCACCGTGTTGATATTGTTAGCGAAGCTGAACACGGATTCGGAATAGCCATCGTTGTACTGCAGGCCAATCTCCATGTGCACGCCGTCGCGGTCGTCCTCCATGTAAATGGGGCGCTCGTGCAGCACGCTCTTGCCCTTGTTCAGGTGCTTGATAAATTCCGCGATGCCGCCGTTGTACTTGAACTCCGCCTTTTTGGCCTCGCCCGTTTTGGAATCGGAGGTACGCTCGTCCGTCAGCGTGATCAGCAGGCCCTTGTTGAGGAACGCGAGCTCGCGCAAGCGCTGGGCCAGGGTGTCGAAGTTGTACTCGGTGACGGAGAAGATGCTGGTGTCGGGCTTGAAACGCACCCGTGTGCCGGTCTTCTTGGCCGGCCCCATCTTCTTCAGCTTGCTGGTGGGTTCGCCTTTAGAGTAAGTCTGCTCCCAGGTAAAACCGTCGCGCTTGATTTCCAGGGTCAGCTCTTCACTGAGCGCGTTCACGCAGGAAACGCCCACGCCGTGGAGGCCGCCGGAAACTTTGTAAGTGGAGCTATCGAACTTGCCCCCGGCGTGCAGCTTGGTCATCACCACTTGCGCAGCCGGCACCCTTTCGCCATCCAGATCCATGGTCTCGACAGGAATGCCGCGGCCGTCGTCCACCACGGTTATGGAATTGTCGTCATGGATGGTGACGTCAATCTTTTCGGCGAAGCCTGCCAGGGCTTCGTCCACCGAGTTGTCCACCACTTCATACACCAAGTGGTGGAGACCCAGTTCACCGGTAGAGCCGATGTACATGGCGGGGCGCTTGCGCACCGCTTCCATGCCGCCCAGAACTTTGATGGACTCGGCGGTGTAGTCGTGCGTTCCATTGGCGCCGTTTGGCTTTCCATTGGCAGCAGGCTTGCCGTTTTTCAGCTTGGAATCGGCAGCGGTGGTGTCGTTGAGGGAAGTTGCTTTACTGGCCATTCAGCTCCGTAAATAAACGCGCGAATCGGGCTTCCGGGGAGGAAGAATTTTGCTCCCCGGAATTTGATACAAGTTATTGAAATTATATGCAGTTAGCGGAACCCACCCCGAGTTCTATTTTGCCACAACGGAGGTGATTTTCGACCTCCGCAGAAAGCTAAAAATGGCGGGAATCAGGAGGCACAACAGCAGCAGAATCAAAGCTTTAGCAAGGTCGCCATAACTGTTTAGCAATCAGCAATCAGCCGTCAGCATTCAGCCCTTGAAGTTCGGATTCGTGCTGCCCCGAACCCCCTGACTAAGCGTTGAATGCTGATTGCCAAGTGCTTGCCTAAACC
>DATGGJ010000719.1:0-3530 GCA_035308585.1 Terriglobales bacterium | reverse complement strand
TTGCCGGCATCAGCGAGCGCGCCATCTTCGTGGTGGATAAAAACGGCAAGGTGGCATTCAGCAAGGTCTATCCCATCGAGCAACTGCCGGACGCGGGCGAGGTTCTGTTGGCACTGGAGAAGCTTAAGTAGCTTCGAGTTTCCGGCTGCGAGATCACCGCTCCGGCGGTGTGCGGCTTTAAAACGAATCTCGAAACAAGAAACTGTTCCAGCTATTCCACCCCGGCCGTGCCTCGTGTAAGCTCTTTAATTCTTTGCGCAACTGGCGCGGGGAGCGGAAATGCGACGGCGGGCCACGGCAGTCCTCATTCTCACCACAGCCTCTCTCCTCATTGGAGCCGGCGAAGAACGGGACCGCGCCCAGGCTGCCCGGCCCAAAGCCTCCACCCCGGCCATCACCGGTTTTCACGATGCCGCTCAGGAGGAAAAATGGGAGAAGCTCTTTCTGGCTGTGCCTGACCCCAAGCAGGCGGAAGAGCACCTGAGCATCCTCACTGCCGCGCCCCACATGGCCGGAACCCCCGAAGATAAAAAAACCGCCGACTACGTTGCCCGGCAGTTTCAGCAGGACGGCTTGCAAGCCGAAATCGTCGAATACAAGGTCTGGATGAATTACCCCAGGGAAATCAGCGTGGACGTAGTTGCGCCCCTGGGCGTCACCATGCACGGCCCCACCCGCGAGCACGTTACCGACGACCGCTTTCAGGATGACCCCCGCGTGGTCACCCCCTTCAACGAGTATTCCCCCTCCGGCGACGTCGAAGCCGACGTGGTCTATGCCAACTACGCCCGCCCCGAAGATTTCAACAAGCTCAAAGCAATGGGCGTGGATGTGCGCGGCAAAATCGTGATTGCCCGCTATGGTCAGAACTTCCGTGGTGTGAAAGCCTACATCGCCCAGGAGCACGGCGCCGCCGCCTTGATCATCTATTCCGACCCCATGGATGATGGCTATTTCAAGGGCGAGGCCTATCCCCAGGGACCGTGGCGTCCCTCCACCGGCGTGCAGCGCGGCTCCATCGGCTACATGTTTGAATTCGCCGGTGACCCCACCACTCCAGGGCTGGCCTCGGTCGCCGCTCTGCCCGACTCCCAGCGCATTCCGCCGGAGAAGTCGGCCGCCCTGCCCCGTATTCCTACTACCCCGCTCTCCTACCATGATGCCGAGCCCATCCTCGCCCACTTGGCAGGCCCGGTTTCGCCTCGCGACTGGCAGGGTGCCCTGCCCTTTACCTATCACCTCGGGCCGGGCCCTGTGCGCGTGCGCCTGCATCTCCAGCAGGACTACCAATACCGCACCGTCTGGGACGTCATTGGAACCATTCCCGGCACCCAGCAGCCGGCGCAGTGGGTGGTAGCCGGCAATCATCGCGACGCCTGGGTTTACGGGGCGGTGGACCCCAACAGCGGCACCACCGCTCTGCTGGAAGCGGCGCGCGGCCTGGGCGAGCTGCTGCACGCCGGTTGGAAGCCCAAGCGCACCATCGTGCTCGGCAGCTGGGATGGCGAAGAGCAGGGCTTGATCGGCTCCACCGAATGGGCGGAACAGCACGCCTCCGAGCTGGCCAATGCCGCCGCCTATCTCAATGTGGATGTGGCCGTCTCTGGGGAGAATTTCGGCGCCTCCGCCGTTCCCAGCTTGAAACAGTTCATCCGCGAGGTTGCCATGGCGGTCCCAAGTCCCAAAGGCGGAACAGTTTACGATGCCTGGCGCAAGGCTCCGGAAAAACGCACCGGACCGACTCAGGAACCCAGTTCCTCCGCTCTAAGTGGCTCCCAAAACCGTCCCCCGGAGGTGGAAGGTTCCGGCCCGCCCGTGGGCGACCTGGGCAGCGGCTCCGATTACACCGCCTTCCTGCAGCATCTGGGTGTTCCTTCTGTGGACATCGGCTCCAGCGGCCCCTATGGCGTCTATCACTCAACTTTTGACGACTTCGAATACTTCAGGAAATTCACTGACCCCACCTTCGTCTACGAGCAGGAGATGGCGCGCGTCTACGGCCTGGAGGTGGTGCGTCTGGCCGGCGCTGACGTCCTGCCTTACGATTACGCCGAGTATGGCAAGGAAATCCAGGCCTACTTGAAGGCGGCGCAGGCCAAGGCCGAAGCCAGGTTTGGCAAGGACGCGCTCGATTTTGCTCCCGCCTTCGCCGCGGCCGCGCGCCTGCAGGCCGCCGGGACGGCCATCCACAAAGTGCAAAAGAATGCACAAAACCGTGAAGCAGAGCTCAACCAGGTGCTGCTTGGCGTCGAGCGCGCCTTTCTCCTCCCTCGCGGGCTGCCCAACCGGCCTTGGTACCGTCACGCCATCTATGCCCCCGGGGTGTACACCGGCTATGCCGCAGTAGTGATTCCCGGCGTAAATGAGGCTCTCGATGCCGGCGACCGCCAGCGCGCCCGGCAGGAACTGATAGAACTTGCCGATGCCGTCAATCTGGCAGCCAAAATGCTCCAGAATTTCCGTTGAAAGAAAATTTCAAAACCTCCCCTTTGTGCTCCCAGACGCGCTAAACTAGAGCCCTCTGGCCGGACTATTACACTGATTTTTTATTGACGGTCTGGCCACCCGGCTGGCCTTGCAGTGCGTCTAAGCACAATGCCTCGTTTGTTCAGGTAGCCGTCCACCTCCAGACCAGCTCGAGGAGAGCGCATGCCAGTAGCCCGTATCATTTCTTCCAGCTTCGAAGATGCGCTGCAGTTCGCTGACTATCTGCGCCCACTTTTTGACACTGTGGAAATCGCGCAGCCGGGGCGCGCCTCCGACACGGCGGTGGACCTGGAAGTCAATCTGGAACTTTGCACTCCCGAGCAGGCTTGGCAGCAAATTGCCGACTTGAGCCGGCAGCCGGACAGCGAAATTTTCGTCGCCCCTGGCGCCCTGTTTTGCGAAGCTGGGAGTGAGCAGCAGGAGCTGAACGCCGGAATGGAACTTGCTCCCTTGTCGGAGCCGTCTTCACCATCGTTCGCGGCTGCTCCGCCCCAGGAATTGGACCACGCCGGCTGTGAAGTGGAAGCCGCCATTGCCCAGGCCAGTGCGGCTGCGGTTAAGGCCGCGGGTTCCAACGGCTCCGGAACCCACAAGTCTCATTCCGAGCCGATTCCGGAACACGAACTCAATTGGCTGGGCCGCAGTCGCGAATCGTTGCGGCAATGGTTGGCCGTGCGTGCTCTGCTGCGCGAAATCAGAATGATGCAGCAGCAGGAAGTGGCTCGGCAGCAGCAGCGCCAGCGGCAGATGGCTCTGCAGTTCGAACGCGAACGCCGGGAGCGGGAAACGCAACAGCTGGCAGCGCTGCGCGCCGCCGCTCCACTGGTCGAGCCCGTTGCGGCGGAACCGCAGCTGCAACTTTCAGATGAGTCGGCGCAAGTGGAGGCGCTCCGGGAGCGTCGGGTCCAGGAGCAGCGCCAGGCGGAGCAGGAGGAAGCCGTCCGCCGCGGCCGCTTTGTGGAAGCAATTCTGCGCCGCCGGGCTGAGGAGCAGAGTGCGCAAGCCCAGCAGCAGGCCGGGCCTGATTCCGAGGCCCCGCCGGT
>DATGGJ010000718.1:0-3591 GCA_035308585.1 Terriglobales bacterium | reverse complement strand
CTTTGGAAGGCTGGAGCGAATCGCTGCGCATCGAGACCCGTTCGCTGGGGATTCGGGTGGTGCTGGTGGAGCCGGGCTCCTTCCAGACCGATATCTGGGAACGCAATGTGTGCGTGGGCAGCGTCGCCCTGGACCGCAGTTCGCCCAACCATGAGCGCGCCGGCCGCTTCTCTGAAGTAGTCAAAAAAGTGCGCAAGGCCGACCCCCTGCCGGTGGCCAAACTGATTTCCCGCATCGCGCGGAACCCCAATCCCCGCCTGCGCTATCGGGTGGGCTTTGATGCCCACCTTCAGTTCTGGCTGCACACCCTGCTGCCATGGAAGGTCTACGAAAAACTGGTGATCCGGGCCACCAAGATCGGCTGAGAAAAATTGAGTAATTGTGTGATCGGGTAAATGTGTAATTTGAGGAACTGAACTAATGGCGTCGCTCTTCAGAAGGCGCAATATCTTGCGCTTCGAATGACGCTTGGCCAACATTTCCAAAATTACACAATTTCTCAATTCCCCGATTACACAATTACAGTCCGCCGTTGCCCACGGCATCGCCGGCCCGAACCCTTCCCTGCCAGCGAGTCCAGAGAAACACAACGATGCCGATAACGATCACCGCCAGAATCACGGCGTCGAAACGATGGAACCACATGCGCAGGCGCGGGTCGGTATCCCAGCGCTGGCCCAGTTTCATGCCCACGTAAGCCAGGCCCAGGCACCACGGCCAGGAGCCGATGAAAGTGTAGAAGTGGAATTTAGCCTGGTTCATGCGGGCCACGCCCGCGGGCAGGGCGATGAAGGTGCGCACCACCGGCAACAGCCGGCTGATAAACACCGTAATGTTGCCGTAACGGGCGAAGAAGCGGTCTGCCCAGTCCAGTTCGTGGCGGCTGAGCAGGATGTAGGAGCCGTACTTCTCCACCAGCGGACGGCCGCCGTAATAGCCCACCGCGTAGGCCACAGCCGAGCCCAGGTTGCATCCCAGCGCGCCCACCGTGGCCACCCACAGCAGCTTGAAGCGGCCGGCGTACACCAGGTAGCCGGAGAATGGCATGATGATTTCTGAGGGCAGCGGAATGCATGCCGACTCAATGGCCATTAACAGCGCAATCCCCAGATAGCCGCCGGTGGAGATCACGGAAATGATGAAGGCGCTCAGCGCCGCAATGATTTTGGCAGTCATTCGTGGCAGGGCAGGAGCAAGGGTTCAGCGTTCGTTTGCGCTCGCGGGACCAGCGATTCGATTATACGAGGTGCGGAGTCCTCGGTCGACGGCCTGCGCTGGTCAATTCCGAGGGCAGCAAATCTTGCTGTGCTGGCGATGTGTCTGAATCCTGACTGCCGACTCCTGACTCCTGCCCTAAAACTGTCCTTCCTGCGTGAAGGTATAGCCGGGCAGGCTTTGCCCTTGTGGACTGCGCAACACTTTTACCCGGATGGTATCAGTGGTAGTGGCCCCGGAATCGGCCTGGCGCAGGATGGCGAATTGGGCAAAAACCTCGTTATAGAGCTTAGTTACCAGGTAGTTCTGGCCACTTTGGTCGTTGCGCCACACTTGTCCGAGCTGGATGGTTTTCACTGCCATTTTTCCCTTCTCTCCCCAAGCTCAGAGTAGCTATCGGCGACCGGCAGAGTCAATGACGCGGCAGGTTACGAAAGTGCGTTGCGGTACCGAAGTTCTCGGGTTCCCGGCCCCGGCACTTAGAAACAGGCTGAGAACCCTGCTTGCGAGCTGTACTTCCAGCCTCTTCCAGGTGCTGAACTTCACCTCCCCGGAGAGCGGTACTACAATAGAAACCCATGCCCCCGGCCTCGCGCACCGACACCGAAAGCAATTCGCCCTACAGCCAGGAATTACGACGGCAGCTGATCAGCTTTTCGTTTTACAAGATGATGCCGGAATGGCGCCGGCTGCCGCGCGCCGAGCGCGATGACCACCGCCGCGAAGCCGCAGAGGTGCTGCGCCGCTGGTCCAACTACAGCGAACTGCGCCTCATCACCTTCTCCACCGTCGGCCTGCGGTCCGATTCCGACTTCGTGCTATGGCGCATTTGTTACTCCATGGAATGTCTGCAGACCATGACCTCCGAGCTGCTGGCCACACGCCTGGGCGGCTACCTGCAAACTTCCTATTCCTACCTGGCCATGACCAAGCGCTCGCAGTATCAGATTGGACCGGAGCACGAAGCTTACGATCTGCGCGGGGTCATCAAGCCCGGCGCCTTCAAATACCTTTTCCTGTTTCCCATGGAGAAGACCAAGGCGTGGTACGCGCTGCCCTTTGAAGAGCGACAGCGCATGGTGCACGACTACATCCGCATTATGGACGACTTTCCCCGCGTGCGGCTGAACGTGATGTATTCTTTCGGGCTCGACGACCAGGACTTTATTGTGGCCATGGGCAGCGACTATCCGGAGGATGTTCTGGATATGGTGCAGCAGATGCGGGAGGCCGAGTCCACCGGCTACAACCAGCGCGACACGCCGGTGTTCACCTGCCAGCGCACCACAGTGGAAGAAATGCTGGAGCGGCTGGGCTGATGGTGCGCGGCGTCATTCCCCGCCAGCCGGCCAGGAGCGGCCGTCATGAAGGGCGCGCCACCGCCGCCCGTGCAACTCAGTCCCGTGGCGCTTCCCGGCAGCCGCGCAATGGAGCCCGGAAGGCAGCGCCTCTCTTCCCCAAAACGGCGGCCAAATCTCCAGGCAAAGCAATTGCGGCGCCCAAGGGCTACCAGCCAACTTCACCCCAGCGGGTCAGCGAAATTCTTAAGCGCCTGGACCAGACCTATCCCGGCGCCACCTGCGCATTGCACCACAGCAACGCCTGGGAGCTGCTGGTAGCCACCATACTCTCGGCGCAATGCACCGACGTGCGCGTGAACATGACCACGCCGGAACTGTTCCGCAAATATCCCACGCCGCAGGCCTTCGCCGCGCTCAAGCCGGAACAACTGGAGCCCGACATCCGCTCCACCGGCTTTTTCCGCAAGAAGTCAAAATCCGTGGTGGGCGCAGCCAAAAAACTGGTGACGGACTTCGGCGGCCAGGTGCCCGACGACATGGAGAAGCTGCTTTCCCTGCCGGGCGTAGCGCGCAAGACCGCCAACGTGGTGCTGGGCACATGGTTTGGCAAGGCGGATGGCGTGGTAGTGGATACGCACGTATATCGCATCAGCCGCCGCCTGGAACTCACCACTAACACCGACGTGCAGAAAATCGAGCAGGACCTGATGCGCGTGATTCCGCGCGACAAGTGGATCATCTTTGCCCACCAGATCATCTGGCACGGGCGCAAGCTGTGCATCGCACGCCGTCCCAAGTGCGCGGAATGTCCCCTGGAAACTCTGTGCCACGCCGCCGACAAGACCTGGAGCACCGTGGAAATCCACAAGAACGCTAAACCCTAAACCAGCATTCAGCAGCCAGCAAACAATTGAGTAATTGTGTAATCGGGTAATTGGGAGATCAACAACATCTCAAACCTGTGCCGACCCTCAATTACACAATTACTCAATCAAATCTGCATCTCTGTTAAACTTCTCTGCTTCCAATCCCTTCCGCGGAAATCGGCGCCATGCGTACTTTCGCCTGCTTTGTT
>DATGGJ010000717.1:0-5862 GCA_035308585.1 Terriglobales bacterium | reverse complement strand
CCCGATTTCTGGGAACGGGTTGCGCTCGCCGCCATGGGGCTGGTCGCCGTGGGGCTGGCGCTGGAAACCTGGCGTTTTCATTCCCACTACATTGCCCCGGTGGTGCCCCTGGCTTTCGTGCTGGTGGTGCAAGCTCTCCGTCGAGCCTGGGACTGGAGCTATGGCGGGCGCGCGCCCGGCAAAGTTCTGGCGCTGGGCCTTCCCGTGCTTGCGCTGGTCATTGCGGCCGCGGGTTCCCAAGGCGCTCCCGGCCCGCTGGAGCGCTGGGCCAGCGAGCGAGCCGCCCTGCAGAAGCGGCTGGAGTCCCTTCCCGGGCGGCAGTTGGTATTCGTCCACTACGGGCCGCAGCATGATTTCTACGAAGAATGGGTGGAGAACCGCGCCGACCTGCAGCGCGCGCCTGTGGTGTGGGCGCGAGAACGAAGCCAGGAGGAAAACTGCCGTCTGGCCGCAAGTTATGCCGGGCGCAGTCTTTGGTTATTGGACGCGGACCGTGGCCAGCTGAAAAAGTACCCGGATTGCGCGGGCGAAAGGGGAACTCCCGCGTCTTCGGTTCCGGTTCTGGAGTCGCTGCCCGAGCGCTAAGTTCTGTATCTCTGTGTTGGTAACTCGCTCAGGCATCCAAGCCCAGCTTTTCGCGGCCTTCCTGGCTGATGCGGCTGGGGTCCCAGGGCGGGTCCCAGACGACGTTCACTTTCACGGTGTTTACGCCGGGCACGTTCAGGACGGTGGTCCGGATGTCGTGGCTGATCTCATTGTGCGAAGGGCAGCCCGGGGCAGTGAGAGTCATGTCAATGACTACGTCGCCTTCTTCGACTTTGACTTCGTAGATGAGCCCCAGGTCCACAATGTTCAGCGGGATCTCCGGGTCGTAGCAGAAGCGCAGCCGCTCCATGATGTCGTCGGGGGTGGGCATGGCTCCTGAAATTCTACCTGATTCGACGGGTCGTCAGTGACGCTTGTGCTTGCGTTGCGCGCGCGCGGGTTTCTCCTCATAGAGCGCGAACTGGATTTTCTTCTGCACCGGGTCAATGCGGTCCACCAGCACCCGCACCTTGTCGCCCAGGCTGAAAGTGCGGCGGCTGCGCTGCCCGATGATCTGTTTGGTGTTCTCGTGGTAAGTGTAGCGGTCGTCGGTGAGGGTGGAGAGAGGCACCAGGCCTTCAATGAATAATTCGGTCAGCTCCACGAACAGGCCAAACTTGGTGACGCTGACGATGAGCCCGTCGAAATCCTCGCCTACCCGGCTCTCCATGAATTTGACCTTCTTCCATTCCATCAGCTCCCGCTCGGCATCGTCGGCGCGGCGCTCCGCCTGGCTGGACTCTTCGGCGATTTCATGAAGGACTTCCAGGGGAAGAGGCTCGCTGGTTCTTGCGAGGGAACTCGCGGGCGTGGGCGCCGGCGCCACAAAGGTCTGTTTAGCCTTGGAACTGGATGACTCCTGCCGCTTTGACCAGGGCGAAGGCGAGCCTTCGCCGGACGGCGGCACCGCTTTGCCAATAGCCACCCCATGCTCGTGGGCCTCCGCTGACTGATGCAGCACGGCCTTCAGGATGCGGTGAATGATCAGGTCGGGATAGCGGCGAATGGGCGAGGTGAAATGGGTGTAGGTCGGGGTAGCCAGGGCGAAGTGGCCTTCGTTCTCCTCCGAGTAGCGCGCCTGCTTCAGCGAGCGCAGCATCAGGTAAGACAGGATGCGCTCCTCCGGCTTGCCGGCAATCTTCTGGGTCAGCTTCTGGTACATGCGCGGGGTGATGTGCACTTCCTTGGGTAGTTCGATTTCCCGCGGGCGCTTGCCGGTGCCGTAGCTGGCGCGGCGGTCGGTCTTGAACTGGAAGCGCTGCACCGGCAGAGCGCCTACTCCCAGGGAGTAGCCAAAGGCGGCGGCAATGGTTTCGAACTCGTAAACCCGCTTGGGATCGGGCTTCTCGTGAATGCGGTAGAGCGAGGGAACGCCCTTGTGCTCGAGGTAGTGGGCCACACACTCGTTGGCCGAGAGCATGAATTCCTCGATCAGCCGGTGGGCGATGTTGCGCTCGGAACGCGTAATACTGCGCATCAGGCCGAACTCATCAAACTCGATCACCGGCTCCGGCAGGTCGAAATCAATAGAGCCGCGGCGCTGGCGCTTGCGGTTAAGGATCAGGGCCAGATCGCGCATCAGCTCGAATTCGCCGGTCAGCCGCTCGTAGCGCTTGCGCACGCCCGGGTCGCCTTCCAGGATCAGGTTCACGTCGGTGTAGGTCATGCGCTCGGCGGAGCGAATGACCCCCGGGTTGAGCCGGTAGCCGAGAATCTCACCCTGGTGGTCAATTTCCATGGTGCAGGACATCACCAGCCGGTCCAGGTGCGGGCGCAGGCTGCAGATATCGGTGGAGAGTTCGATGGGCAGCATGGGCACGGCGCGGTCGGGAAAGTAGACCGAGTTGCCGCGCAGGCGGGCCTCCCGGTCAAGCCCCGAGTCCTCGGTCACGTAGTGGGCGACATCGGCAATGTGCACCTGCAGCTCGAAGTTGCCGTTGTCCAGCCGGCGCACGATCACGGCATCATCAAAGTCGCGGGCGGTTTCGCCGTCAATGGTGACAATGGGCAGGGTGCGGTAGTCGCGCCGCTGCTGCAGTTCGCGGGCGGCAATGATGTCTTCCACCGCCTGGGCTTCCTCCAGCACCTCGCCGGGGAAGCGGTGAGGCAGGTGATGCTTGCGGATGATGATTTCCACGTCCACGCCAAAATCGTCTTCATAGCCCAGGATTTCGAGGATGCGGCCCTTCGGGTTCTGCGTGGGCGTCGGCCATTCCGTAATCTCAACGTCAACTACAACTCCTTCCAGGTCCTCCCAGGCGACAGCGCGGTGCTTCACCTCCTCGCCAATGACCCGGTGGACCTGCTTACCCTTCCGCTGTTCTCTCCCTTGCCCTTCCTTGGTGTCCTTCGTGGTTATGTTTTCCGGGCTTTCCATTCCCCGCGGAATGATCACATCCAGGGTGATCTTCTCGTCCATGGGGCGCACGTAGTTGTAGCGCGGGCCGTAGTGGAAGGTGCCGACCACGGTGGGATGGGCGCGTCCCAGCACGCGCAGGATTCGGCCTTCGGCGCGGCCATCGGAGCGAATGGTGCCAATTTCCACCAGCACGCGATCGCCGTGCATGGCCGAACCGATGGCGCTCGGAGGAATGTAGATGTCGCCGCTGATGCGCTGCCGCACTTCATCGTTCTCCGGGATCACAAAACCGTAACCGTCGCGGTGCATGGTCAGGCGTCCGGTCAGGGCGTTCTTGCTTTTCGCAGCCTGCGGAATCGCGTAACGGTCCCCATCGGCCTGCACCAGTTCGCCGCGCGCCACCAGTTGCCGCAAGCGTTCCGCCAGCTCACGGCGGTCATTACCGCGCACTCCCAACTCGCGGACCAGTTGCTTGTAGCCGGCCGTGTGACGCGGCTGGCGCTCAATTTTCTTCAGAATGGCGGAGTCGGAAAGCATGGGCATGGTGCTTTAGAAGAAGCGCCAGCGGAGCCGGTTCGCCGCCCGCAGGCATTGGGACTAGCCCCAACGTAATAGTTTCGCGGGGGCGTTTCTCACTTACTCTATCGTAAGCGCGAAACCAACATGGGGATAGGGCCTTTGCCGGATGCAAGAACCTGCTGACTGGGGAGCATCATGGAGCAGCACGGCGGGCTGGTTCAGATGTGGTGAGCGCGACGTGCCGTTACAGCCGGGCAGTTTTCCTCAGGGGGCCGTGATTTCCACAACTCGCGGCTTGGACCTGCAGGGTAGAATGCGGAGTTAAAGACTCCCAAACATGGCTGGAAGCGCCACCTTACTTCAACCAATGAGAAAGGATTTATCTTGAACATGTGGAAGCCCACTAATCAGCCAACTCCTAGCCCGAAGCCGTTCAGCCCCGAAGCGGAGCGTCCGGTATCTCCATCGGTTTCCTCCTCTGCTCCCGAGAGCACCCCGGCGCCGGTCAGCCGTCCGAGCACGGTGGGCACCACCGCCGAGCAGGCGACCATCGGTAAATCGCTGGTCATCAAGGGCGAGGTGACGGGATCGGAGTCTCTTTACATTGACGGGCGGGTGGAAGGTTCCATCAACCTGGCCGGCAATCGTGTCACCATTGGACGCAACGGCGTGGTGGCCGCCAACATCAACGCGCGGGAAATCGTGGTGCTGGGCAAAGTTCGCGGCAACCTCACGGCCAGCGACCGCGTGGACATCCGCAATGACGGTTCGCTGACCGGCGACGTTATCGCCGCCCGCATCAGCATTGAAGATGGCGCCTTCTTTAAGGGCGGCATTGACATCCGCAAGCCCGGGCAGAAGGCCAACGGCGACGCCAAGGACGTGGACGCGCCAGTGGTCAGCGCCGCCCGCGCCGGCTCCGCCAACTAGCTCGCAGCGCCGGAGCAGATAAGACCGCTGCGCTCGTGTACCAGCACGCCAATACCAGCGCTTCCTCATCGGGCGTCCCCCCAGGGCGCCCGAAAATTCTTAGAACCAGCGCTCAGCATTCAGCACGCGGAATTTGGCCGCGAAGGTACTTGCATTTCCCCGACTCCTACCCAACTACCAGCTACCAACTACTGCTTTCTTACGGTTCTATGCCCGCGCTCAACTCTTCCGCGTGTTTTTCCGCCACGTGAGGGTACGCGGTTCGCTGGCCCCGCCTTCTCATCGCTCCCGGCAATTCCGAGCGCGTGGCCCACAGTCCCATAGCCACCGCGGCTGCCCAGGTAAGCGAAACCAGAAACAGGGATAGAAAGTCCGCGCCCCGGCTGCCGGCCAGGGGAACAGAGCGCGCCACGCCATAGCTCAGCACCAGGGCGAAGAGCGAAGTAAACGCGGCCTTGCCCAGTTCCTTCCAGGGCAGGGCGGAGGTCATCACCAGCTTGCGCCGGTGCAGCAGCAAGGCCAGCGCGGCCGTGTTGGCGAAGATGCCGACGTCGGAAGCGATCGTCAGCCCCATCACCCCGAACGTCCGGAACAGCGCTCCATACATGGGCAGCGAAGCCAGAGTAATGATGCTGCTGGCGATCATGGGGGTGAGCGTGTCGCCAGCCGCATAAAAGGCGCGCGCATACAGCGCTTGCGCCGACCAGAAGGCCAGGGAAATAGCGAACCAGAAGAAGTAAAGCGCGGTTTCCCGCGAATCGGAAAAGTGGAAGCGCCCGCGGCGGTACACCAGGTCAATAAGCGGCAACGCCGCCGCCATCATCCAGGCGGTGGCCAGGAATGACACCGCCGTGATCCGGTAGACCGAGTTGTTCACCGTCTCGCGGAACTCCTGCAGCCGTTTCTCGCTGAAAAGGCGGGCAAAGAAGGGCAGCGATGCCTGCCCGGTGGCCTGCCCCAGGACTGCAATTGGCACCTGAAAAAGCCGTTTGGCGTAGTTCAGACGCGTAATATCGCCCACGCTGCCGGAAGCGAAGTAGCGCAGAATCCAGTCATCGGCGGTGACCAGCGACACTCCCAGCATCAGCGGAATTGAGAGCTTCACCCATTCCCGGAAAGCCGGGTTACCCAAATTGAAGGATGGCCGATATCCCGTGCCGATGCGCCGCGCCCCTATGGCATTCACCAGGAAAGGGCCTGCGAAGCTGCCCAGCAGCGCGCCATATGCCAGCGACGCGATGCCCATGCGGTTCCCCAGCACCACGCCGCCCAGAATAATGAACACGTTGTACAGCAGCGGGCCAAAAGCGGGCAGCAGGAACAGCCGCCGCGAAAGCAAGACGGCCGACACCACGCCCCCCACATAGAAAAACACCTGCCCCGGGAGCAGGATGCGCGTCAGGTGCACGCAAAGCTGCAGCTGGCCGGCATCAAAATGGGGGAAAAGGTGACGCTCGATGGGTGGGGCG
>DATGGJ010000716.1:0-3678 GCA_035308585.1 Terriglobales bacterium | reverse complement strand
GAAAGCAGCCAAGGCTGAGCCCGTTGACGGGCCGAGGCGGAAAGTTAGGGGGCACGGCACAGACAATAGACTTTTTGTTTGCCGCTGCCACCTCGTCCCACAGGGCGGAGCCGTGAATAACAGGAGGAGTGGCAAGGGCGGAGGCGGAATACGAATATTCGGCCCGGTTGCGGAGTCCGTAAATCCCCAGGGAACCGGGATCCTGGCTGGAGATCAGGGAAGCCCACCCCGGCACAGCGCCCGGCGGCACCACGCTCTGCAGTTTGCCATAAGCGCCCAGCTCCATGAGGCGGCGAAGATTTGCCAGCCGCTCATCGGTGAACAACATTTCCGGAGCGGCGCCTTCCAGTCCGAGTACGCAGATCTTCATATCAGGTGAGAGAACAAAGTGTCTGCCGGCATTGGCTATTCTGCCGGCGCATACGGACTTTAACCAGCACTAGTCCCTGGGGGCAGAATCCGATTGTTCTTGGTTGGCAGGGGGAGCGAGTTCGGCTTGAGCTTGATTCGTTCCCCGCAGGAAGTTGCCGATCTTGCCCACCGTGACCATGACCTTATTCCAGAAGATCAGGAGTAAAGCAAAGGCGGCGGCCAAGCCCGAAGTGAGAGGCATCAGTTGATCGGGCCCGCCATATAGCATCAATGCAAAGTGCATCCCACCCCCAGGTGAAGCCAAAGCGCCGCAGTTTCAGGGCGCCGGCGTTGCAGCAATCTTGAATCTTACTACAAAACTCCGGAACAGATGTTCCGGCCCGGTATGGCTTCAGCAACTCAGTGTGATTAACGCCAGCGGTCCACCGCTTCCCACCAGAGCAGCTTGGTCCACTCGAGAAGGGTGGTTTTTGCCCACTCGCGATGCCGCCACCAGTTCACGTCGAAGTCGTACCGGTTGTGGGCAGCGGCCACCGACCACTGGTATTGCGGCAGGCGAACACGAACAATCTGAAAGGCACGGCGGGTATGGTAATCGGAAGTGACCAGCAGCACGCGGCGGGAGGCTGTGGGACGCAGACAATCGGCCACATGCCGGGCTTCCTCGTCGGTAGAGTCTCCGGTGATAGGACACATTTTGGCCTTGTCGAACAGGGCGCCGGCGCTGCTTTGAATGAATGCCTGCCCCATGCTGAAGGGTGTACGGCCGAACTGAACGACGTCGGTGCGGGCATCGAGGAAGAGAATCCTCCCATATCCTTTGCCCAGCATCTCCATGCCTTTGGAGTAGCGGTCATCACGACCGCCGGCGAGCACCACGATGGCGTCCGCCCTCTGGGGCTGGTCAACAACCAGGAAGCGCCCGGCATAGCCAAGAAAAAATAGGAACAGGAGGGGGAGACCAGCCGAAAGCAGAAGAATGCGGCGCCGCAACCTTCTCATGCTGCCAATGTACTACCTTCGATCTTCGCGACCAGCGGTCGAGAGGAGCGTGTGCCCAAATTATCACTGCGCCGGAATGGTGGGCACCGAAGCCGGAATAGAGGGCGAGGCGGGCGGGGAGCTCTTGGAGGAGCCGCGCATGCCCAGGGCAATGCCGCCGACGGCCGCGCCGGCCGCACCCAAAATGATGTAAAGCTTTTTGTGGCTTTTACTGGGGTGGCTGGTTTCGATCAGCGAATCGCTGGGAAAGGAGGTTTGCCAGATGCTGTCCTGCTCCTGGTCTTCGGCGGTCAGTTCCAGGCGGCTCACCATGCCCGGGCTGACCACCACATTCTGGCCCGCGGCCACATCCACGGGGGCGGTGCTGGCGCCGTGCAGGGGGCGGACCAGCACGATTCCGGAGTACACAATGACGCGGGTGCTGGCTGAAGTGGCATCCAGGTAAAAATCGCTGTTGCCGTGGGAGGTGATGCGGGCCTGGGCGGTGGTCATTTCATAGGCAGCTTCGCTCTTGTTGAAGTGTGCCACTTCGGTGCGCACCCGTCCGGACTGCACGCGGACCTCCGCGATTTCCGCCGCAGGATTGTTGCGCGCCACCTGCATTGCGGTATCGCCGCCGAGGCTAAGCACCTCGCCGCCGCGCAAGCGGATTCTCAAACGCCCGGTATGGTTGGTCCGCAATACGGCATTGCGAGCCAGAGGACCGGCTTTTTCGAGTGCCTGGTTATCCATGGTGGCGCCCGGCTTCACGCCGATGACGGCGCCCACATTTTCCGGAGCGGGATAGCTCTGGCCGGCGGAAAGCGTTGCCTGCACGAGCAATCCACAGAGCACCAGCGCCAGTGCCTGGCGTGACAGCGAATTGCTGTTTGCCGTAATCCCTTGCTGCCTGCCATCTGCGCGCATGTGAACTCCTTATTGAACGTTCAAGGTTACCGCGGTCGAACTTTGTCTTCCCCCGGAAGCACTGGCATGGATCACCACCTTATAAGTTCCGGAAGGCGTGCTGCTGCCGGGCGTGGGCGGAGACGTAGGGCTGCTGGGGGGCGAGGAAGAGCTGCTTCCGCTGGCACCGCTGCAGGCGAAGAGAGCAAGCAGGCAAACCAGCATTAGAAGCACGAGCAAGTACCGCTTGCGGCGCCGGCTGGGTTCCGCGTCCCCGAAGGTGAAAATTATTCCAAAGCAGGGCAGGGCGAGGGCCAGCATCCAGGCTTTGCGGGGAAGCGCCAGTTGCGCGGAGGCCCCGGCCGTGGTGATGGTCAATTGTGTACTCAGAGGATTGCCGCCCGCCAGCAGGGTGGCGGGTGAAAACGAGCACGAACTGTTGGCGGGCAGGTTGGCGCAGGAGAAGGTAAAGGTCTGGCCGGCGGCACCGCCATTGGGGTCGAAATTGAGTGTGAACGTTGTGCTCTGGCCGCCGGTGACGCTGGACTGCGCGGGGCTGGCAGATAGTGGCCCAGCGGGCGTCACTCCGGAAGGGTCTACCCGCTCGATGAGACCATACACCGTGTTGGCCGGCGTTCCCGCATTGAAGTTGGAGACTTCATTACCCGAATTAATATTGAATTCAACCACATCCGAGCTGCAGTAGTCCGTCGCCCAGAATGAGGCGTTGTCCGAATCCAGCGCGAGGCCCACCCAGCAATTTTCGCCGGAAGCGGTGTAGGTCATAATCTTTCTTCCCCCGGAATCAAAGCGGACGATGTCCTGTTTGTCGGCCACCAGCACGCTTTGGTCGGGCAGTATCTTGACCGCCAGGGCGGTGTTCAAGCCGGTGGCGAAGGACGGCATCTGCTGCCGGGTGCAGGCGTTGTAGCGCAGGACAGAGGAGCCCTGGGAGGTGTAGAAGATGGTGCACCCATCCGAAGCCAGATCAATCCAGTCGCTGCCCTCCTGTTCGGTAGTGACAGAAAAGGCGGCCACCAGGTTGCCGTACGCGTCAAATTTCAAAATGGCATGGCTGCAGCCGGTCTCGCCCACATAGGCGTTGCCGGCCGGGTCGAAGACAATGGATTCGGGCTTGCAGTTATAACCGCTGCCGAAAGCGCCCATGGGTGTGTTGCTGCCGTTAAACTTGCTGACCGTGTCGGCGGTGAAATCGGTGGTGTAGAGGTTCTCCACGGAATCCAAGGCCATGCCAGTGATGGAGCCGCCCTGATTCGAGTTCAGGGTGGCCTGCTTGTTTCCGGAGCGGCTGAATTGCTCCACCTGGCCATTGCCGGCGCCCACAAATAGAACCGGATTATCGCTCACCGTTACCGGTGTCGAAACAGGCTGGGAGGCGTTGCCAGCCTTGTCGTGGGC
>DATGGJ010000715.1:0-2808 GCA_035308585.1 Terriglobales bacterium | reverse complement strand
AAGCGCGGCGGAGGCCGGCATCTCCGTCGAAAACGCTCGCGCCATTGGCGCCTGGCATGGGCCTGGCCGCGCAGGCATCGCTCAGCTCGCCAAAAGCGATGACCGCATGCGCCAGCCGCTCTGTCCCCACACCCACCACATCGTGGCCGAGGCGGTGAATGCGTTTGCCTGCGAACATGCGCAGACTCTCTCCGACGTCCTTCTGCGTCGGGTGCCTGTGGCCCTGCATGGTTGCTGGTCGGAAGAGTGCTCGGCACAAGCCGCCCAGGGCATCGGCAGCATCATGGGCTGGTCTGACCAGATGATCGGTGCGGAGCGCGATGCCTTCGACGCCGAGCGTGCCGCCTTTCTGCAGAAACCAGCGATACGCGTGCCCGCTGACCGGTAAACTTTTGTGGCGCGGCCCCCCGCCCGCGAAACGGCTCTTTTTTGCAGGCTGCCCTGTTCGCAACCTCCTGCGTTTTTAGGCGCCCACCCTGCCCAGCATCTCCGGATCGTCCGACACAATCCCATCCACTCCCCATGCCGTGAATCGCCGCACATCTTCATCTCGGTTCACCGTCCACACCACTACCTTCTTCCCCGCTCCGTGCAAGTCGTCTATCAGCTCTTTGCTCGCCAGCTTGTGATTGGGAATTACAAAGCTCACCGGCAGCTTCGGCCACCGCGAAAGCTGGCGGGCGTTCTCGCATATCAAGCCCAAGGGTATCTCTTCGTCTTTTTGCCGGAACGTTGCCAGCACCTCCGGCAGAAATGACGACACCACGAATCTTCCGGGCAGGCGATCGCGCAGCACGCGCAGCGCGGCCTCCTCCAATCCGGCTACCTTCAGTTCAATATCCAGGAACGCGCGCCCGCCATAGCGCTGCACCACATCTTGCAGACAAGGCAGCGCCAGCGCCTCGTGGGTGAGGGAACGCCGCTGGGTTAAGGGCAGACGCGGCACCACCCGCTCTTCCCAGCGCTGCTGCAGCTCGGAATAAGTGTTGCCGGCTACTTCCAGGCCGCACACCCGGGGATCGTGCACGATTGCGAGCTGACGGTCGCGGGTGCCGCGAACATCGAATTCAAAACCGTCGCACCCGGCCTGCAGCGACCAGTCGAAAGCGGCAAGCGTATTTTCGGGAAGCTGGGGCACACGCGCGCCCCGGTGACCCAGCAGCAGCGGGCGCTTAATCGAGGTCAAAGTCGCGGATGGGTTTGCCCGTGTCAGGCGATTCCTTCGCCCTCTTCACGGCTTCCTGGAACTTTTTCTCCAGCAGGTCGGCCTGGTGCTTTTGCGCTTCCACCGACTGGCGAAACACGGATTCGCGGCGGCTGTCCTGCTCCTTCATGGCGCGCGCCGCCTCTTCAATGTCGTTGAAGGTCTTGGGTACCTTGGCGGCGGTGTGGGCGATGACCGCCTGCGTTTCCGGGTCCACCTTCAGCACCGCATTGCAGCACGGGCAAGTGACTTCAAAGGCCGAGGACGCCTTGGCTGCCTTGGGCATAGGGTGATAATAAACCAAAAACGGTAGTTGGTAGCTGGTAGTTGGTAGTTGGAAGTCGAAATTGGCACGAGGATTCGCTGGAAGGAGTCATCCCGAGGGCCTTTAGGCCCGAAGGATCTCGCGTGCACTGCCGCGAGCTTCAGTCACCAAGACACGACCTGCCAGCTCAGAGACATAAGAGTTGGTGATCAGGGCACCCGCTGTTGGCTGCCTGATAAAGCCGCTCCAGCAACTCCACCCCGTGCCGGGCGAGAAAGGATACGCCGGCAACTTCCCGCTCCTGCAGATCTTTATGCGGGAACAGAGCATTGCTCAGCAGGCTGGCGTGGCGGTCGAGCACCTCGGTGCGCATCAGTTCGGCACGCGCCGCCTTTCCCTGCAGCCGGTCCAACTGGTAGCGCATCTTGGAGCCCGCCCGTTGGGAGGCATCCACCAGGGTGGGGTCCAGGCGCGCGAGCGAGCCTTCAATTCGCGCCAGGGAGACCTGCAGCGACTCGGCCGCGGTTTCGAAAGCCGCCTTCAGGTCCGCCGGCAGCGCCCGTTCCCCCAGCAACTCGCGAAGCCGCTCCGGACCATGAAACACGTCCGTGAGCTTCAGGTGGTAGCGCTCCAGCAGGCTCGCTGCTTTGGGTTCGACCAAGGTCGCACTGAAGCGCGGCACAGCCGGCGTCACCCGGCCCAGCAGTTTTTCGTAAACCACCGCCGCCTGGGCGAAGTAGGCGCATTCTGCCGGACCACCGGTATAGGCGAGCGTGGGCAGCAGGTAATCCTGCACCACCGGCCGCAGCAGCACGTTGGCGCTGAAATGTTGCGGCTCGGCATCGATGCGCTGCAACAGCTCCTCGCGCCCGAGTTTTTCCTGCCCGATGCGGAAGCCGGCCGGCTGCGCCACGCCATTTCCGCGATGAATTACCACCCGTGACCCGTTCTGAATCGTAAACAGCAGAGTGGAAAGCTCGGTGACCTTCACCTGGTCGTGATACCCGCGGGAAAGCAGCTCGCGGTCGCGCTCCAGTAAGGCCTGGTCCAGTTCTTCGGCGCGTTCGATGGCCGCGTGATAAATCGGCTGGGCCAGCGCGTGCAATTCGGGGTCGGAAGCGTCCAGCATGATGACGCCCCAGCGTCCCGCCAGCGCGCTGAAAAGTTTGGCGAAGGCGCTGCCCAGGGTCTCGCCCGG
This sequence comes from Terriglobales bacterium, assembly GCA_035308585.1. Taxonomy (GTDB): domain Bacteria; phylum Acidobacteriota; class Terriglobia; order Terriglobales; family Acidobacteriaceae; genus JAICWP01. The sequence goes on along the minus strand of DATGGJ010000715.1, from coordinate 141 downwards.
CCGGTAACAGCGGCGCAAGAGATCGGTGATTTCGGAGTCGCCCAGCGCGGCCGCCGCATCCTCCAGCGGCTGGCGAATTTCCTCCCCCAGGCGAATTTCGCTGACCGGAGCGTCAGGCGCGCCCTGGGTGCTGGTCGCCAC
>DATGGJ010000714.1:0-6512 GCA_035308585.1 Terriglobales bacterium | reverse complement strand
ATCGGAAACGTCCAGGCCCACCACCTGGCCGAAACCTTCCGGGCCGTCCGAGACCAGGCGGGCCAGCAGGCGGGTGGCCCAGCCGGCGCCGCAGCCCAGGTCGAGCACGCGCTCGCCGGGGCGCAAATCCATAAGGCGAATGGTCTTTTCGGTGATGTCGAGGTGATGGCGCTCCATCTCCTCGCCGCGGCCGGCCTCGGCCCAGCGGTTGAATTCTTGGCGCAGAATCTGGTCGGGGGATTGCTTCGGTTCCATCGAATCTCTCGTCGCGCGCCCTTTCGTGGCGGGCACAGGCGCTGCCTCCAGCTTATCGCAGGCGGAGAAATGCGGCATGGCTGCCGCCGCTAGCTTGGCAGCGCAGATTTGAGAAACGCCGGCTACCTGACCGTAAGGGAAGCCTTGTCAATCCACTCATTGAATGAGATGGGCAGCAGGTTGGGATTGCCCGGTCCATCCAGTTGCCACTGCACTCCCATCATGTCCGACCAGCCCAAGGGCAGCGCGCCCGAAGGTTCTGCCACGCCTACCGTGTAGGTAGTGCCGTCAACGGTCAGCGTGTCGTAATGCATCATCTTATTTTTCGTGCGGTGCACCTGCCAGATGATGTGGTGCCATGTGTTAGCGGTAAAGCGCGGGCAGGGCACCGCCACGGGAATCCACTGATGAGAGCCGGCGTTCCACACGTCCCACTTGCCGGTGGAGTAGGTGCACTGCGAGCCGAACATGTACTCCGTGGGCACAATGAACTGGAAAATGTCGAACTCCAGCGCCTCCGCGTTCTGCGAGGCTGAGTCTACCCGGAACCAGAAGTTCCAGTTGAACTGGCTGACGGAGTCGTTGGGGCCGAGCTTGTTGTAGAAGAGCACATCGGCGTAGGGCTTGCTGGCCGAGATGTAGAACTGGGTGCTGGCGCCATCCAGCGAAGGCGTGCTCTGGTTCTGCGCCATCCACCACACGTCGGCTGGATTGGCTCCCCCGGCGCAGGTGGAGCACGAGCCCCACCCGCTCTGCAGGTCGTCAATGTTGTTGTAGGTTTTCTGCGCCTGGGCTAACGACGCGGCAAACAAAAGCAGCAGGACAAAAGTGGCAATTCGCATGGGAATACTGGGCAGGCCAGGATTGCTGTCCAATATACCTGAACCACTTCATCTACCCCGCATATTTCGCGCCTTAACACCGTCTAGGCTTTTCCCCCGACTCAACCCCGGGCCGAAGCTTTGCTGCTAAGCCGACTTTGCCTCGCGCTCGCTGGCGGGAGTAATTTCGGCTTCCGCTCTTCGGGCGTCAACCCTGGTGGGCGGTTCCAGCGCGAATTGGCAGGAGGCCCTCGCCACTTCCCTTCCCAGAGCATGGAGCTGTTCGGTCAACTGGCTGTCCTGGGGCATGCCTTGCTGGTCAAACGCTTTCCAGGCTTGCGCAATTGGCATCACCAGGGGTACCGCCCAGCCGCGAAGCGCGCGGACAACGAACTCCATGGTGTTTACAGCCTGCAGGCCCTGCACCCCGCCCGCGGTGCTGATCAGTCCCACCACTTTGTCGGTGAGGTAAGGAGGATTGCGGTTTCCCAGCAGTTGCAGCCAGTCCAGCGCGTTCTTGAAGGAGCCGCTGATGGTTCCGTGATACATGGGACTGCTCCAGATGAGCCCGGCCGCCTTGTGGATGGCGTCGCAGAGTTTCAGGACCGATTCTGGAGGATGGTCATTCTCAGGCTCGAACATGGGAAGCGCGAGCTCGCGGATGTCGAGAAGTTCGGTGGCTGCTCCTGCTTCCTCCGCTCCCTGCAAGGCGATTTTCAAGGCGGCCAGGCTATTGGAATGCTGGGCCAGTGAGCCCCCCAAGCCAACCACGGTTAAGCGGCTTTTTTCAGGCATCTTGCTCCTCCCTTGCTCGGGGAATGTCGTGCCCACACGACACCTGGGCACTCCCATGCCATAGATTATTTTTGTGGCCCGGCTGTTGCAGAATATTAGACGGCAAGAACCGCTTTGGCCGATGATAGGGACAGGGAAACTGGAGCCGAGAGCCGGACTTGAACCGGCGACCTGCTGATTACGAATCAGCTGCTCTACCAACTGAGCTATCTCGGCCCGAGCTTGATTCTAAATTGAAGCGCTGGCGGGGTAAAGGTGAGGAAGGCGTCAGCAGCTAACGCTGCGAGCACGGGGCGCAAGCGCCCATTACGTTACTGAGCCGGTCGAAGCTTTCGACAAAAATGCGCCGGTCCGGCTGCTAACATTTCCCTGTCAACTTCGTCTCTGCCTGGATAGTTTCTGCAGAACGTGAGGATTTCCATGCCGACCTGTGTGCGCCTTGTCAGCCTGCTGTTGCTGCCGTTTCTCGCCATCTCTGCCGGAGCCCAGGACTGGAGCAAAATGCAGCCGCCTTTGTGGAGCGCGAAACCCGACGTCGCGGGGTTCGAGAAAACCGAAAACGGCCGTCTGGCCGCCGCCCAGCAAGCCGTGGACCGCATTCTGGCGGTGAAGGGCGCGCGCACGGTGGACAACACGCTTGCGCCTTTCGACGAGGCCAGCCGGCAACTGAATAGCGCCGCCTATTTTGCCGGGTTGATGCAGCAAGTGCATCCCGATCCCGGCTTTCGCGATCACGCCACCGAGATGATACGCAAGGTGAGCGCGGCGCAGACTGCGCTGGCCCTGAACCGGGACGTGTACCACGCGCTGGCGGCCCTGGATCTCTCCCGCGCCGATGCCGCTACCCGCTATTACGTGCAGCGGCAGTTGCTCGAATTCCGCCTGGCCGGCGTAGACAAGGACGACGCCACCCGGGCCCGCCTGAAACAGCTGAACGATCAGCTCACCGAAGAGCAGTCCATGTACGACCGCAACATTTCCGACGGCACCAAAACCGTAGAGGCCGCTCCCACGGAACTGGAAGGCTTGCCGCAGGACTACATTGACCGCCACAAGCCCGGCGCCGACGGCAAGGTGCGCATCACCACCGACTATCCCGACCTGGTTCCAGTAATGAAGTTCGCCAAAAGCGACGCGCTGCGGCGGCAACTGTGGGAGGCATTTACCACCCGCGCCTATCCCAAAAATCATGATGTTCTCAGCAACATGATGCAGACGCGCTACCAGATCGCATCCCTGCTGGGCTACAGCTCCTGGGCCGATTACAACGCCGCCGACAAGATGATCCAGAAGGGCGAGAACATCGCCGATTTCATCCAGCAGGTAAACCGCGCCTCCCAGCCGGTCGCGGAGCGTGAGTTTGCCATGCTGCTGGCCCAGAAAAAGAAGCTCGATCCCCAGGCTAGCGCAGTTGACGACTATGAGGTCTCCTATCTATCGGAACAGGTTCGGCGCTCGGAATACAACTTTGATTCACAATCTGTGCGCCCCTACCTGCCCTTCGCTCGCGTCAAGCAGGGCATTCTCGACACCGCGGCTACCTTGTTCCACCTTACTTTCCGCCAGGAGAGCGGGGTGCCTGCCTGGGATCCGGCGGTGGAAACCTGGGACGTGCTGGATGGCGGAAAAATGATCGGGCGCTTCTATCTCGACCTGCATCCCCGCCCCGGCAAGTACAGCCATGCGGAAATGGCGCCGGTGCTGGATGGCATCCGCGGAAAACAGCTGCCGGAGGCCATCCTGGTGTGCAACTTTGCCGTGCCCACTGCCACCGACCCCGGCCTCATGGAATACGGCGATGTGGTGACGTTTTTCCACGAGTTTGGCCATCTCATGCACTGGATTCTGGGCGGACAGCAAGCCTGGGCAGGAATCAGCGGCATCAGCATGGAGGCCGATTTTGGCGAAGCGCCCTCGCAGATGCTGGAAGAATGGATGCGCAGCCCCCAGGTGCTGGCCTCCTTTGCCCGCCATTACCAGACCGGCCAGCCCATTCCCGCCGAACTGGTGGCGCGCATGAATCGCGCCTCCGCCTTCGGCCGCGCCACCTGGGTGCAGCAGCAGAACTCCTACACCGCCATGTCTTACCAGCTCTATCGAACCAAGCCCCAGGAGATTGATATCGAGGCGGTGTGTCCACAGGCCACCCGCACCTACACCCGCTTCACTCCCCTCCCCGGGGTGCATTTTTACGCCGCCTTTGGCCATCTCGCCGGATACTCCTCCGCGTACTACACCTACCTGTGGGACAAGGTGATTGCGGAAGACTTCTTTGCCCAGTTCGATCCCGCCAACCTGCTGGCGAGCGAAGCCTCCATGCGCTACCGCCGCCAGGTGCTGGAGCCGGGCGGTTCGGTCTCGGCCAACACGCTGGTGCGGAATTTCCTGGGCCGGCCGCAAAACATGACCGCCTTCCAGCATTGGATGGGAGAGGAGTTTGCCTCCCCTGCGGCAGGCGCGGGAACCGCCGGAAAGGGGCGGTAGAGAGTCTTCGAAATCTCACTTCGCATCATGAAAGATGATGCCCAGGGTGTAGCGCTCGCCTGATTTCACCGTGCTGACGCCGTGGCGGATGTTGACGCGGTAGTAGCCGCGGCTGCCGCGCACCGGCCGGTAGCGGGTGGTGAAGATGACCGCCTCGCCCTGCTGCGGCGTCACCACCTCGCCCCTGGATTGGGCGCGCGGCCGCTGCTCCATGAGCAGAAACTCGCCGCCCGTGTAGTCCCGCCCCGGCTGGCTCAAAAAGCAGGCCACCTGCAGGGGGAAAGCAACTTCGCCGTAAATATCCTGGTGCAGGCAGTTGTAGCCACCCTCGGTATAGCGCAGCAGCAAAGGCGTGGGCCGCTTTTGCCCGTGCCGGTGGCAGACTTTAAGGAATTCGTCGAGTTGGCCGGGAAAGCGCTCGCCGCTGCCCAGATTTTCCATCCAGCGGTTGGCCAGTCCAGCCAGCGGCGGATAAAACGCGTTTCGCAATTGCTGAATTGTCGCGGGCAGCGGGTCGGCAAAATACTTGTAATCCCCCAGTCCGAAGCGAAAGCGCGCCATATCAATGTGGCTGCGGAAGCTTGCATCATCGCCATACAGGGTTATGAGCTCACGACATTCCGTGGGCGTCAGCACGCGCCCGGTCTGGGCATAGCCGTTTTCTGAGAGCGCCGTCTCCAGCGCCTTCCAATCCAGCTGCTGAATGCGTTGCGCAATGGTGGAAGTGAATTTCACCGGCGGCATGGGGGCCTCAGCCCGGGTACTCTCGGCAGCAGGTGCGGCACACAGCATCACTACCCTCCTCGGTAGATGATGTCATAGCTATATACGGCGTCAGGCGGAGGGAGCCATCCGCTAATTGCCCTCGAATTCCAGATTTCCTCCGCCAGGTGTGCAAAAACCGTTCCACTCTTGGCTCACAAGGTACTGATTTTCCACAATTAAGCTGAGTTCCCTATTGCCAAACAGGCGGCCGTCTCAACATAATACGCGCAGGAAGAAACCTAAAAGCCGTGCATCGATACAGTCGAACTGACCTGCTGCGCATCCTTCGCTTGACGGCGCGACAGCTGACGGCATGGGAAAAAGCCGGCCTTCTTGCCTCCGCCGAGACTTACTCCTTTTTCGACCTTCTGCAGGTAAAAAAGGTGCGCGACCTGTGCGCCCGCCGGGTGCGCCCGGCGGTGATCCGCGAATCGCTGCAGGCCATGCAGAAACAAGTGGCGGGCATGGAAAATCCGCTGCTGGAAGCGGGCGCCTACTCCACCGGAGCGCGCGTGGTCTTCCGCCACGAAGGCAAGGCGCTGGAACCCATTGCCGGGCAGTTCGTCATGGATTTCGATCCTTCGGACAAGGTGGTGGCCGCCAACTCCAGGGTGCGCGCCCTCACCAGCGACGAGAGCGTGGCCGAGTTGTTTGCCCGCGGGATCGCGCTGGAGGAGGAGCCCAGCACCCAGACCGAAGCCATTGCCCTTTACGAGAAGGTGCTGGAAATGGAACCGCAGCACGCGGCCGCGCACATCAATTTGGGCACTTTGTTTTACAACCGCCAGGATTATGTGAAGGCGGAGCACCACTATCGCGCCGCCATCGAGGCCGATGCCCGTTATGCCCTCGCCTATTTCGACCTGGGCAATGTGCTCGACGAAACCGGGCGCGTCCCCGAAGCCATCAAGGCCTACAGCACCGCGCTCATGCTGGCCCCTACCTACGGCGACGCTCACTACAACCTGGCCCTGGCCTACGAGAAGATGAAGCAGCCGCGCAATGCTCTGAAGCACTGGCGCGCCTACGTGCGCCTGGACAGCACCGGGCCGTGGTCGGTGCACGCCCGCAACCAGGTGCGCCGCATCCTCACCAGCGACGCCTTGAAGATTGTTTACCGCGGCAAATAATCCTTTCAGCTGTCATCCCCGAAAGAGCGCGACCGAGCGCAGCGAAGAAGCGCGAGTCGAGGGACCTTGGGTCTCCAGCCCCATCGCGTAATCCTTTGCCGTCTGCGCCTGCGCTCCACTTTGCTCCCTCTAATTGAGTACAATTCTCCGTTCCTATTTTCTTGCCGAGGAAGTGCCCTCATGCCCGAAAGCACGCTGCAACGAGCCGCCGCGCCTGCTCCCCTCACTGCGCTGACGGAAGACGAGGTCCTGTTCCGCGACA
>DATGGJ010000713.1:0-8563 GCA_035308585.1 Terriglobales bacterium | reverse complement strand
CCGGTAGTTCGTAGTTTGCACCTGGTAGTTGGCGGGGCAGCGTGCCGCGGCATGCTGCCAGTCCCAACTACCAGCTACTCACTAGCGAGCGTCCGCGTTCCTCTTCCACCTGCTCGACATACGCATTTACACTAACCTCTGGCCACTGCCCACAGACTACTGCTTATGCCCGACTGCATATTCTGCCGCATCATTCGCGGGGAGGCGCCCGCCAAAAGGATTTATGAAGACGAGCGCGCCTTCGTTTTTGAGGATATCAACCCGCAAGCTCCCACCCACGTGCTGATCATTCCCAAGAGGCACATCGTCGGCCTGAAAGAGGCCCAGGCCGAGGACGCGGAAATCATCGGCTACCTGCACCTGGTGGCGGCGCAAATTGCGCGCCAGCGCGGCATCGAGGACGGCTACCGCACCGTATTCAATGTGGGCCCGCGCGCCGGGCAGTCGGTTTTCCACCTCCATCTGCACCTGCTGGGCGGGCGCGCCCTGCGCTGGCCTCCGGGATAGCCGGGGCGGCGTGCCCATGCGGTCAGACTCTTCGGCCGCGCCTTCCACTTAAAAAAAATTGCGCCGGGCTGCTCACCAACCTGGGTGTAGGCCGTCTACACCCCTGACCTGGCCTATGGGAAAACGCTACCAGAACCGAATTGAGCTGCTGCAGGGCACCCTGGACATGCTGGTTCTACAGACCCTGCAGTGGGGGCCGCAGCACGGGTATGGCATCAGCCAGGCTATCCGGGTGGGCTCAGGCGATGTGCTCCAGGTGGAAACCGGCTCGCTCTATCCGGCGCTGCACCGGCTGGAACGCGAGGGCTGGATCCGATCCGAGTGGAAGCTTTCCGATAACAATCAGAGGGTGAAGGAATATCGCCTCACTTCCACGGGGAAGAAACAACTGGTGGACGAGCGTTCGCGGTGGGAAATGCTGACCCAGGCCATCGCCGGAGTGCTGAAGACGGCCGGCGAGTAGGAGAGAACCATGCGACTGCCATGGTGGAAGAGGCATCAGGCCCGGGAACTCGAAGAGGAACTCCAGTCGCACCTGGCGATGGCGGCGCGCGATCGTCAAGAACGCGGCGCGGCAGCGGAGGCGGCAAAAGCCGAAGCGCGGCGCGAGTTCGGCAACCTGCTGTTGGTCAGCGAGACCACCCGCGACATGTGGGGGTGGGCATCGCTGGAGCGTTTCGCCCAGGACCTGCGCTACGGCGCCCGCATGTTGGAGCGTTCGCCGGGGTTCGCGGTAGTGGCTCTGCTCACCCTGGCGCTCGGGATTGGAATTAACACGGCGCTGTTCTCGGTGGTGAACGGCGTTTTGCTCAGCCCGCTTCCCTACCCGCACCCGGAGCAGCTTGTCTCGGTGTTTGAGAGCAAGCCGCATTTCGAGAAAGGCTCATTTTCCTACCTTAATTTCCTGGATTTCCAGCAGCAGAACCGCACCCTGGCGGCGATAGCGGCATATCGCAAGACCGGCTTCACTCTTACTGGCAGCGGCCAAGCCGAGCAGCTGCAGGCGCAGATGGTTTCCGCTGGTCTGTTTTCCGTGCTCGGCATTCGACCGGTGGCCGGCCGCCTGTTCACACCCGAGGAAGACCGGCTGGGCACCGCACCAGCAGTGATTCTCAGCACTGAGCTGTGGACACGAAAGTTCGGCGGAGCCCCGGAAGTCATTGGTAAATCCATCACGCTCGATGGGTCTTCGTACATTGTTGTGGGAGTGGTGCCGGGCGAGTTGCAGCTCTACATCCAGAATTTTCGAAAAAATAACGACGTTTATGTGCTCATGGGGCAATTTGCCGATCCGCATTTCCGGGACCGCAATGCCTCCTGGGGCACCGACGCTATCGCCCGCCTCAAACCCGGCGTAACCGTGGAGCAGGCCCGCGCCGACTTGAACAGCGTGGCGCGTGGACTGGGCACAGCGTATCCCGGCGTCAACAAGGGAATCGGCGTGACCATGCTGCCGCTGAAGGAGGAAATGGTGGGCGACGTGCGGCCTCTGCTGCTGGTGTTGCTGGGCGCGGTGGGGTTCGTGCTGCTGATTGCCTGCGGCAACGTGGCCAACCTGCTGCTGGCGCGCGCCACAGTGCGGCAGCGGGAATTCGCCATTCGTTCCGCCTTGGGAGCAAGTCCGCTGCGCGTAATTCGCCAACTGCTGACCGAAACGCTGCTGCTGGCCGTTATCGCGGGAACTGCCGGCCTGGTGCTCGCTGCCTGGGGCACGCAGGCCGCGTTGCGGCTTCTGCCCGCGTCTATTCCACGCGCTTCGCATGTGGGTCTGGACCTGAGGGTCTTGGGATTTACCCTGGCTATTACGGCCCTTTCCGCGGTGGTGTTCGGCCTTGCGCCTGCCATCAAAACCGCCCGCCCCGACCTGCACGAAGAACTGAAGGAAGGTGGGCGGGGCGGCAGCGGCGCGCGTCACCGGGCGCAGGCGGCGTTCGTCATCATGGAAATGGCGCTGGCCCTGGTGCTGCTGGCAGGAGCCGGCCTCATGATCCGCACTCTGGCCGAACTGTGGCGCATCAATCCCGGTTTCGAGGCGCGCAATGTGGTACTGCTGGGAGTCGGGCTGCCGCCGGGCATGGCCCACGCCTCTCCCGACGCCATCCGCAGTTCCCTGCGCCAGGCGGAGCAAGCCATCGCCAGCACGCCGGGAATTGAATCCGCAGCCCTGTCCGAAGGTGCTATTCCATTGCGCGGAGACAACGAAGACGAGTTCTGGCTGGAAGGCCAGCCCAAGCCGGCCAGCGTCAACGACATGGCTTGGTCGCTTCTCTACGTAGTCCAGCCGGCTTACTTCCAGGTCATGAAGGTGCCGTTATTGCGCGGCCGCCTGCTGACCGCCGAAGACAACGAGCATGCCACGCCAGTGGCGCTGGTTGACGAGGACTTGGCCCACCGCTACTTCCCCCACACCGATCCCCTGGGCAAGCACATCCACTTTAACAGCCTGGGCAAAACGGTTGAGATTGTGGGCGTAGTCGGGCACGTCAAGCAGTTTGGACTCGACACTGACGCCCGCAACTTGCAGGATCAGACTTACCTGCCCATGATGCAGACGCCGGACGACCAACTGGCCGGCACGGCTGAGGTTGACTTGCTGGTGCGTACCACCTTGCCGCCGCTCACCGCGGAGGACGCTATGCGGGGCTCGTTGCAGCACATGAATCGCGATTACGTGATTTTCGGCGGAGAGAGCATGAATGACGTCATCGGCAAAGGCCTGGCCGCGCGGCGTTTCTCGGTAATCCTGCTGGTGCTGTTTGCCAGCCTGGCGCTGCTGCTGGCTGCCATCGGAATCTACGGCGTGGTCTCCTACGTGGTGGTGCAGCGCCAGCGCGAGATCGGCATCCGCATGGCGCTGGGCGCGCGGCGCGGCCAGGTATTCCAGCTCATGCTTCGCCAGGGCGCGCGCATGGCGCTGGCCGGGCTGGGAATCGGAGTGGCGGCCGCATTTGGCCTCACCCGTCTTATGACCAGCCTGCTTTACGGGGTAAAGCCGACCGACGCGCTGACCTTCGCCGTGGCCGCCTGCCTGCTGTGTGCCATCGCCCTGGCCGCCTGCTGCATCCCGGCGCGGCGCGCCACCCGGGTGGACCCCATGCTCGCCTTACGCTGCGAATAAGCCCGCGGTAACGTTTCCGTCCTCTCCCCGTCCAACCACCTCGGGGAAGAAGAACACGGAACTTCCGCCGCCGAGCGCGCGTACGAACTCGTGGGGGCGACCATGCAGAATTTCGTCAGCAATCTGCGCTACGCGCTGCGGCAGTTCCGGCATGCCCCGGTGTTTACCGCGGCGGCGGTGCTGACCCTGGCCCTGGGCATCGGTGGAACTACCGCCATTTTCTCCCTCATCCACGCCGTCATGCTGCGCTCGCTGCCGGTGGCCGACCCCGCAAGCCTCTACCGCATTGGCGAGGGAAATGAATGCTGCGTGGAGGGTGGTCCACAAACTCCCTGGGGAATGTTTTCCTTCCCCCTATATCAGCGCATTAAGCAGAATTTACCCGAATTTGAGGAGCTCACCGCTTTCCAGGCAGCTCCTGGCCGCATGAGCGTGCGGCGGCAGTCGGAGCGGATCGCCAAGCCGTTGCGCACTGAATACGTCACGGGAAGCTATTTTTCAACCTTCGGCTTACGAGCTTTCGGCGGCAGGCTGCTCTCGGCGGATGACGACCAGCCCTCCGCTGCTCCGGTGGCGGTAATCAGCTATCACGCCTGGCAGCAAGCCTACGGAAGCGCGCCCTCGGTGGTGGGCTCAACCTTTTTCCTTGAGGGACATCCGTTCACAGTGGTGGGCATCGCCCCGCCTGGATTTTTTGGCGAGACCCTGCGCGGCGACCCGCCCGATTTGTGGATTCCGCTGCAACAGGAGCCGCTCATCGCAGGCGACGGTACCCTGCTGCGCCAATCCATTTCGGCATGGTTAAGGGTAATTGGAAGGCTGCGCCCGGGGGCCAGCATCGCCGGCATCTCGCCGCGGTTGACCGCCATCCTGCGGCAATGGATGCTGCACGACAGCGGCTACCTGCCGGAATGGATGCCGGGAGTTCTGCACGAACTTCCTCATGAAACTATCAACATCGTTCCGGCGGGCGCGGGCGTAGCCGAGATGAAGGAGGACTACGGGCGCAGTCTGGAGATTCTGCTGGCTGCCTGCTTGCTGGTGCTGCTGATCGCCTGCGCCAACGTCGCCAACCTGCTGCTGGCCCGGGCCGCGGGGCGGCGCAGCCAGACGGCGGTGCGCGTGGCCCTGGGCGCGTCACGGCGGCAGATTATTGGAGAGGCGCTGATAGAAAGTACCTTGCTCGCCATCATGGGCGGACTCGCAGGACTCGCCCTTACGGTGGGTGCCTCGCACCTTCTGCTAGCGCTGGCCTTTCATGGAACCAGCTACTTGCCCATCAGCACGGCGCCCTCGCTGCCGGTTCTGGGATTCGCCTTTGCCTTATCGTTGATCACGGGTGTGATATTCGGCACAGCCCCGGCTTGGTTCGCCACCCACACCCCTCCCATCGAAGCGCTGCGCAGCGGCACGCGCAGCACTCGCGACAACTCTTCTTTAACCCGCCACACCCTGCTGATCGTTCAGGCTACGCTTTCGGTGGTGCTGGTAGCCGGAGCGGCCATGCTGGCGCGCAGCCTCGGCAACCTCGAACATCAGAACTTCGGCTTTCAAACCGCCAACCGCGTGATGGTACAGATGAACCCGCCCCCGGTCAGCTACACCCCGGAGCGGCTGAACTCGCTCTATCGCGAAATGCAGGATCGGCTGCAGCGCCTGCCCGGCGTGGAGCAGGCCGGGCTGGCTCTCTACAACCCGTTCACCAACAACTGGGGCGAGAGCATCGTGCTGGCAGGCCATCCGCCCGGCGCGGAAGATGCCGGCTCCTCCTGGGCCCGGGTGAGCACGAATTATTTGCAGGTTCTAGGAATGCGGATCGCGCGCGGGCGCAACTTCAGCCCGGCCGATGACGAAAACACGGCACCCGTGGCTATTGTCAATGAAGCCTTTGTGAAGCGCTTCTTCCCCAGTCAAGATCCACTCGACAAGCATTTTGGCATGGACGAGATGGTCTACGCCGGTACGTTTCGCATTATTGGAGTTGTCGAGGACGGCAAGTACGCATTTCCGCGCGAGCCGTTTCGTCCCATGTTCTTCGCGCCGCTGACGCAATTCGTGCACTACAACGACGCCCCGATGCAGAAGCTGGAATTGATGTCGCACTTCATCAGCGGCATCGCTCTGCTCACGCACACCCCGGCGGGCGTTTTGGAACCGCTGGTATCCAGGACTCTGGCCGACCTGGATCCCAACCTGACCATCATCCAGGTACAGACCCTCGACGAGCAGGTGGCAATGGAGTTCGACCGGGAGCGGGCAGTAGCCAGCCTGGCCGGACTGTTCGGGATAGTGGCGCTGGTGCTGGCCGCGGTTGGTCTCTACGGCGTGACCGCTTACACGGTGGCGCAACGGACCGGGGAAATCGGGGTGCGCATGGCGCTGGGCGCCAACCGAAAACGGGTGATCCAGTTGGTGCTGCAGGGAGCGTTCCGGCGTGTGGGAGTGGGTTTGCTGCTCGGCATTCCCCTGGCCATCGGCGCGGGGCGCCTGCTGGCTTCTCAGCTTTGGGGGGTCACAGCCTGGGACCCGCTGGCGCTGACGGTGGCCACGGCTTCGCTGGCCTGCTGCGCTTTTGCGGCGGCAATGGTTCCTGCCCTGCGGGCGGCAGCCATCCATCCTATGGAAGCCTTGCGGGCGGAATAGAAACAGCTTCGCCCCGCCCTAAGGAGATTAGGATCCCGGACACTCTTGCTGCTAGTTGACGGTTACCCCGAACGGCGGACCTACTCCGCTCCCTGCTCCAGTTCCTCAGGAGCGCCATGACGGCGCAGCAGTTGCGGCAGGTTCTGGGAGAAGGCCGAGCGCGGCACTACCATATCGCAACCCGCCTCCTGCGCCTTCAGCTTCAAATCGCCCTGCACATGCGAGAGGAACCCGATGATGCTGGTGCCTCTCTTCAACTTCGATTTCAGCTTGGGAATAAGGGTCAGCGGCTTGGCGCCAACGTTGTTCAGATCGAAGATGATGAGCGAAGGCTTTTCCTCGCCGTTGCTGTTCATGTGCTCGGCCAGGTCTTTCTCCGTCTTCACAAACTCGACTTTGACGTTGAGTTTGCGCGCAACTTCCTGAATTTTGGCCGAGAAAAACAGGTCTTCCACGAAGGCGAAGATGCGCGGTCCGCCGTTGGATTCGGGCAAGGGCTCGGGGTCGGCGCCCAGGTAGGTGCTGGGATTGAAGCGGCCGCGGCCACCGCCCCGGCCATTGTCACCGTTCATCCCGGCACGGTAGGCGTGGTCCATGGGAGCGGTGTAGATGCCGCCGTGACGATCGCGTTGTCCGCCGCCTCCTTGTCCAGGACGGCGATTAGGTGGACGACGGCCACGCCGCCGTCGGTTTCTCCCTCCGGATCCGGAGGGATGGTTCGGTCCAATCATCATGTTGCTCTCTTTTTTGCCCTCTTTGAGCGAGGGGAAATTGTTTCGATGCGCTTTTCTGCCGCGGGGAATTTCGCTGCTGGTGCAAAACCCTCACATCCACTTGCGGCTGGAAGTCAATTCGTGAACTCTTGTTTTGTCCGTCTGGCGCCTGGAGCTTTACCTTGGGCGCGGAATGCCGGCACGGGGAACGTGCGGCCGTTTGGAGGACAACATGATGTTACCCGGCAGGCGCGGTCCGCGCAAGTCCTAAAAGTACCTAAAGTAACCCGCTGGCTCCCCTTGCCCTTATGATGCTGCCCGAGTACCCCAAGGTTCAGCTTTGTTCGCAGTCTGCTCCGGCCGGTTCTGCGGCGGGATTACCCCTGCCCTGAAGACAGGCCAGCGCCACTCAATAGCCGCCAAATGCCATCAGTGGTGAACGGCGGTGCCGCGGGTAAGCTGGACGCGCAGAAAATCGCTGCCCTGAGGCGTAATTTTCACCTTCTCCCCACTGCAGCAAATCAGCTGCTCCTGCTGCAGGAAGGCCACCCACTGCTCCAGCGTATGCCCATCGTAAATCTCGGGAAAGCGCCGGCACGCGGCCACGAAACAGGAGCGCAAATTGCGGATGTGGGTGCCGGAGTGGCCGCAGTCGTGGATCAGCCGCAGTCCCGGCACCTGCGCCTGCCAGAAACCGAAGTAGTAGGGATCGGAGGCCTGGGTGGAACTCATGCCCGCCAGCGACACCACCGGAGTATTTCCCCGCTCTGTCGCGTGGCGGCGCTCGCGCCGGTCCGCGTACTCGGCTATCGCGATCAGGGCGATCACCGCGAAGAAGAACAGGTACGCCGAAAGGACGATAATCAGGACGGGCATGCGCGCCCTCGCAGGGTCAAATCCTGAAGAACCGGGCCCAACTGGGGGGCCGCCGCAACCCAGATACCCAAGAGCGGAAGCGGCCGGCACTGCCTCAGCCAAACTAGTTTACCACTGCCGCCAGCGGCGGATTCCATTTTGTTTTCCTCGCCTTTCGGGCTACAGCAGCTGCTCGCGAAAACTCAGAACCCGCGGCGGCTGGTTCTGATTTCCCTGCGGCAAAGAGCAGAAATCAAAATAAATATTGGCGCTGCCGCCCAGGGTGGTGTCCACATACGACTGTTGTCCGGCCAGCACGGCGCCATAAACATTCACCCCGCTGGAGCCGCCGCCGGTGAATGAAATCACCCCGCGCACGATTATCAGGCCATAAAACTCCAGCCCGCCATGGATGTCGAGATTGCCGTCAACCACCAGCACGCCATTACCCACCGCCCCTCCGCTGAGCTGTACATCACCCGGCACGTAGGTGACCTGCTTGGCCATGCCGCCCGGTCCCACGGGATTGTTGGGCGGCGTAGGCGGAAACGTGGGCGGAGTCCCCAGCGTCTGCCCCGCCCTGGTTCCGCAATTCCCGGAAGGGCAAGTCCAGCTGTAAGGCGACTGCGTGACATTGACCGTGCCCGTGGCATCGCGATACTTGGCTACCAGCGCGTCCATGTCCCAGGGCCAGGGCTGGTTCTGCACCACCGGTTGAGGGGTGCCC
>DATGGJ010000712.1:0-5021 GCA_035308585.1 Terriglobales bacterium | reverse complement strand
CCTCCTCCACATCCTCCGGGGTAAACACCGGGCCCGCCAGATAGCGCTTCAGGTAGTACTGCAGCCCGAAGAACACCAGGTCCTCAAACATCCCACCGCGCGACTCGATGTAGCTGTAAACCTTCTGCGTGCCCGGCGGATACTGCCGCCAGTGGGTGAATTTGTAGCTGTCGGTCATTAAGACTACGTTATTCAAAGACTTACCAGGAGTGCTCTCAGTTGCCATTTTTTGCGGTAAGTTACTGCGTGGAATTGGGTTACGCATTTACATGGTAATCCATACAACCAATGGAGGAAACCGGTAAGCACAGGATTAAGGCCGGTACCGGTGGCAGTTGCGATCTGCAACGCTATCATTTGCTATCTGCCGATATGTACCGGTTAGTACTTATTTTTTATTGACGCCAGCGTTAACCGACGTAAACTGCTGGTTGCAAGCTGTGGGGCTTGCCAGGCCATGTCCCCCGAAAGGCCGTATTCCTGCCCGATTTGTGGGCAATTGACCCTGCGATCGCTGTTCGACAGCGTTCACATCACTGTTGACATCGATCATGAACTGCGCAATGTGGGCGGGTTAGCCGCATTCATGTGTACCCAGAACGGCCATATCTTCTTTGTGATGAAGAAGGATATCGAGAGCGAAACCGCCACTAGACGTGCCATGGGGACGTAAATAGGGTGTCCTACGCTCCACGACGCAGCCTTCTCCTCTACGCACATTTTTCTTTCCTGCTATTAATCCCGGGTGCCCCATATTTGCCCGCACGCCTCTAACGCTCCAAGCCTGGCCGGCTTCCGCCGCGGGCAAAGGTGGGGATTTTCCTCATATATAATCCGCGCGTGCTCACCCGCCGCGAACTGCTCTCTGGCCTGTTAGCCGCCACTGCCGCCTCTTCCCTGGCCGAATTGTCGTTTGCCGAAGAGACCACCGCTCTGCGCATCAACGCCGCCCGCCTGCAACAGAGCCTGGAAGGCCTGAGCGTGTACGGCCGCCCCGCTGGCGGTACCTTTGCCGATGGCGTCAGCCGCGTGGCCTACTCCGACGCCGATGTTGCCGGCCGCAAGTTTGCCATGGGCCTGATGCGCGCGGCCGGACTCGATCCCCGCATTGACGCCGCCGGCAACATCACGGCCATCCGTCGCGGCAGCGACCCTGCGCTCCAGCCCATCCTCTTCGGCTCCCACATTGATTCCGTTCCCAGCGGCGGCAACTTCGATGGCGACCTCGGCTCCCTCTCTGCCATCGAGGTCATGCACACGCTGCACGAGCACAATCTAACTACCCGCCATCCCCTGCAGGTTGTCATCTGGCAGAACGAAGAAGGCGGCCTGGTGGGCAGCCGCATCGCCGCCGGGGAGTCCCCCGATCTCGCCCGCAAGTACAACGGCGTACCGCTGGCTGATGGGTTGCGCAAAATCGGCGGAGACCCGGCCAGGCTCGCCCAGGCCCACATAGCCCCCGGCTCAATTCGCTGCTATTTAGAGCTGCACATCGAGCAAGGCGGCACGCTCGACCAAGCCGGCATCCCCATCGGCGTGGTCGAGGGCATCGTCAGCATTGACGAGTACGCGGTGGAGATTCGCGGCTTCGCCAACCACGCCGGCACCACGCCCATGCCCGAGCGGCGAAATGCGCTGCTGGCCGCGGCTAGGCTCATCGAAGCCGTGCAGCAGGTGGTGACGCGCGAGCCCGGACGCCAGGTCGGCACCGTCGGCCACATCGAGGTCTATCCCAATGCCACCAACGTTGTGCCCGGCCTGGTGAAGCACTCCCTCGAACTGCGCGACCTTTCGGCGGAGAAGATAGCCCGCCTGGGTGAGGAAATTCGCCGCCAGGCACAGCAGATCGCCCGGGAAACCCACACGGAGATCACCATCAAGCACCTGGAGAACGATCCCCCGGCCATGGCCAACCCGCGAATACAGGCTCAGATCGAGCAGGCTGCTGCCGGCCTGGACCTGAAGACCATGCGCCTGCCCAGCGGCGCCGGCCACGACGCGCAAATGATGGCCAAGCTCGGTCCTATGGGCATGATTTTTGTGCCCAGCGTGGGCGGCATAAGCCATTCGCCCAGGGAGTTCACCCGCTGGTCCGATTGCGCCAATGGCGCCAACGTTCTGCTTCAGACCATCCTGAGGATGGACCGCCTCTGAAGACGTTTCCGTAAGCTGCGCCGCGTGCTCCTTGTCCCCGCTGCAGGTGCCGCACATTTTGCCGCGCATGCCAAGCGCTTGGGCGATGTTTCCTTCGGCGCGGTCAAATGTGGGGACGCGCTCCAACCGACAGCATGCCTCCGAGAGACCGGGCTTGGCTGCAGGGACAAGAAGCTCAGAACGCTTGCGCGTTTGCTATGCTACGCGCGTGCCCCGTTCGTTCCTTATTGACACCGACACTGCTTCCGATGATGCCGTGGCTCTCATCATGGCGCTACGCGCCCCCGATGTAAGCGTGGTTGCCATCACCACGGTGGCGGGCAACGTCCCGGTGCAGCAGTCCACGCGCAATGCGCTGTTCACCGTGGAACTCTGCCGCGCTCGTGTTCCGGTTTATATGGGAGCGGACAAACCGCTGCTTCGCCCCTATCAGAATGCGACCTGGTTTCACGGGCACGACGGCCTTGGAGACCACAACTATCCCGCTCCCCGGCAGGCGCCCGAGCCCCTGCATGCCGCCGATGCCATCATCGCGGCGGTCGAGAGCAATCCCGGACTGACCATGGTCACGCTGGCGCCGCTCACCAACGTTGCGCTCGCCTTGGCCAAGCGGCCGGACATCGCCGCCAAGGTGGGCCGCTGCGTGATCATGGGTGGAGCCCCCTGCTGCGAAGGCAACGTAACGCCCTCCGCGGAGTACAACATCTGGGTGGACCCCGAGGCGGCGCGGATTGTCTTCCGCAGCGGGCTTCCCATCGAGTTAATCGGCTGGCAACTCTCCCGCGGAGAAGCGGTGGTGAATGAAAGCGATATAGCGCGCGTCCAGGAATTTAATAGCGAAGCGGCCCGCTTCGCCATCGAGTGCAATAGCCAGGCGCGAAAGGCCTACAGGATACAAACGGGAGAAGATGGCATTTCGCTGCCTGACCCGGTCGCTATGTGCATTGCCCTTGACCCCAGTGTGGGCACCGAATGGAGCATGCATTATGTGGATATCGAGACGCACAGCGATCTGACACGTGGGATGACGGTAGTGGACCGCCTTAACGTGGCCGCCGACGAGCGCAATCAGGCGGTCTGGGCTCCCCTGCTGGACAAAAAGCACAAAGCCAAAGTGTGCTGGGCCATTGATAACCGGCGATGGAAACAAGCTCTGTTTTCCGCTCTGCAATAGGAGTTGACGGCGGCAGCCACGAAAGCTCCCTCCCCTGGTCCATCGGTGGAGTCACTCCTACCCCATCCAGGGAAACGGCAAGTTCGGCCCCTGTTCAGTCACCATCGTAACTTGGTGCGCCTCCACGCAGGCCGCTAACATGCTTGTAATCACTGCAGGGGAGGTTTGTCGTTTTGGGGCGTCGCAGGCAGCCGCGCACGGAAGTCGAGCTTCGAGTGCAGCTTTGGGGCACCGACGCGGAGGGCCATCCCTTTCTGGAAGTGGTCTGCACCGAGAATCTGAGCGACCGTGGCGCTCACGTCAAAGGTGTCTGCATGCCGCTTCACCCCGGCGATGTGGTCGGCCTGAAGTATAACGGCCGCAATTCCCTGTTTCGAGTCGTTTGGGTGGGGGAGGAAGGCACGCCCTACGCCAGTCACCTGGGCCTGCGGGGTGCGACCGCCGGCGCTTCCCTATGGGAGGTAAATATGGCTCCCACCGGGTCGGACAGCTACACCCCGCCTTCGGCCGGCGACCGCCGCCAGTACGCCCGCTTCAAGTGCTTTATCAGCGCCTTGGTGCGGGTACAGGATTCGCAGTTGCCGCTATGGGGCCAGGTCACCGACATCAGCCAGGGCGGCTGTTACGTGCAGCTCGCGCAACCGCTTAAGATCGGAACCAGGGTGAGCCTGGAATTGCTGATGAAAATAGCTAACCTGCGCGGTGATGGCGTGATTTGCAGTTCTCATGCCGGCCGCGGCATGGGCATCAAGTTTGTGGAAATGTCCAACGAATATCGCGACCAGGTGCGGCAATTCGTAAAGTGGTTTGCCGGCGCGGAGCCTACCACCACCGCAGAGGAAACCGGCAAGCAGACCGCCGGCGTTACCCATTCTCCCGCTAAATCATGACCAAAATCGGCCCTTTTACCCGCGAAAGCGGCGGGGAGACCCGCTCTACCCATGCCCAAAAACCCCGCCGCTTCCGCCGGTTTGCCCTGGATTCCCGCATTAAGGTGTTCCGCGCCGGCCAGTCTCGCCCCCTTGTCGGGCGCACCCTGGGCATTAGCGAGGCCGGGGTTTCCGCCTTGCTGGCGGCCAATCTGGAGGTGGGAGAGAGCCTGCACCTGGAATTTGCCCTTCCCACGTGTTCCCAAACCCTGGCAGTGCGGGCGGTGGCCCGCAATCGCAGCGGGGCGCGCTATGGTTTTGAGTTCCTCAGCTTGAGCCCAGCCCAGCGCGAGGCCATCAGCGAGTTTCGCGAGTCACAAAGCGAATAAATCTCGTGTTCCTGAGGGCTTCGACGGATATTCCCCATTTCTTCGTGGGGGCGAAAAGCCTCAGGTACCCGTGTTCTGGTTTAGCCGGACCCGCCTCATCTCCTAGAACCCCAATTTTTCCATTGACTTAAGTGGCAATCGCGACTAGTATGTTTGGTTTCGTCAACAGGCTAAGCAGTCCTCTGTAGGGGCCCAGGCCTCGGGCATAGAAAAGTCTTTATTGTGGGTTGAATCCTTCAACCGGCCCGGCGAATCCAAGTGTGGTAGACATCCAATCTTACGTAAGAGGCAGGACTTATCATGGCTAAGCGACGCGGAAATCCGAACTGGGGGAAGCCCGAGCCGATTGGGCCCATTACCCCCACCATCACCGAATTTGAGCAGGTGGTGAAGGAGTACAAGCTCCAGCCCGACCAGTACTTGCGCTCCACCCGC
>DATGGJ010000711.1:0-3676 GCA_035308585.1 Terriglobales bacterium | reverse complement strand
GTCATGGCCCGGCGCGGGCTGGAGCTTTCGCCTGTCTCACAAATCCTCGTCGAAGAATCGCTTCTCGGCTGGAAGGAATTCGAAATGGAGGTCATGCGCGACAAGGCCGACAACTGCGTCATCATTTGTTCCATCGAGAATTTCGATCCCATGGGGGTGCACACCGGAGATTCCATCACGGTGGCGCCGGCGCAGACGCTGAGCGATCGCGAGTACCAGGCCATGCGCGACGCGGCCATCGCGGTGATCCGGGAAGTGGGCGTGGAAACCGGCGGCTCCAACATCCAGTTCGCAGTGCATCCCGAAACCGGGCGCCAGGTGGTGATCGAGATGAACCCGCGGGTCTCGCGCTCCTCGGCGCTGGCGTCGAAGGCCACAGGGTTTCCCATCGCCAAAATTGCCGCCAAGCTGGCCGTGGGCTACACGCTGGACGAAATCACCAACGACATCACGCGCAAGACTCCGGCCTGCTTTGAGCCCACGCTCGATTATGTGGTGGTGAAAATTCCCAAGTGGCAGTTCGAAAAATTTCCCGGAGCCGACGAGGGCTTAGGCCCGCAGATGAAGTCGGTGGGCGAGGTAATGGCCATCGGCCGCACCTTTAAAGAGTCGTTGCTGAAGGCGGTGCGCGCGCTCGACACCGGCAAGCGTCCAGGCAGCGAGCAGATTGAGCCCAAGATTCTTACCCAGCGCCTGGTCACGCCGCATCCGGAGCGCCTGTCCTATGTTCGCTACGCTTTGCGCCAGGGCATGACGGTGAAGCAGATCGCCAAGATGACCTCGATTGACCCCTGGTTCCTCTACCAGCTGAAGCAGGTTACGGATCTGCAGCTGGAACTGGAGAGGGTGCCGGCGGAGAGTGCTCCGGCCGAGTTGCTGCGCGAAGCCAAGCGCCTGGGCTTTTCCGACGCGCGCCTGGCGAACGTGTGGCACCTGGAGAACGGCCATTCGGGGGCAGAGAAGGTCCGCCAGTTGCGCAAGAAGCACGGCTTGGCGCCGGTGTACAAACGGGTGGACACCTGCGCGGCGGAATTTGAGAGCTTCACGCCTTATCTTTATTCCACCTATGAAGAAGAAGATGAGGCTACGCCAACTTCCAAAAAGAAAGTCATGATTCTGGGCGCGGGCCCGAACCGCATCGGGCAGGGAATTGAGTTCGATTACTGCTGCTGCCACGCTTCTTTCGCGCTGCGCGAGGACGGCTACGAGACGGTGATGGTGAACTGCAATCCGGAAACTGTCTCCACCGACTACGACACCAGCGACCGGCTCTACTTCGAGCCGCTGACAGTGGAGGACGTTCTGTCGGTTTACGAACACGAGGCCGCGGCGGGCGCGCCCGTAGGTGTAATCGTGCAGTTCGGCGGGCAAACCCCGCTCAACCTCTCGCTGCCGCTGAAGGCCGCGGGCGTCAGCATCATCGGCACCTCGCCGGAGTCCATTGATCTGGCGGAAGACCGCAAACGCTTCGGCAAGCTGCTGGATGAATTGCAGATTCCCCAGCCGCCAGGTGCGATTGCCACCTCAGTTGAAGAGGCAGTCGAAGGCGCGAACCGGGTGGGCTACCCGGTGCTGGTGCGGCCCTCCTACGTGCTGGGCGGGCGGGCCATGGTGATCGCTTATGACGACGAATCGGTCATCCGCTACATGAAGGAAGCGGTGGAGTACTCGCAGGAGCGGCCGGTGCTGATTGACCATTTCCTGGAGGATGCCATCGAGGTGGATGTGGACGCGCTTTCCGACGGGGAAGACGTGGTGATCGGCGGCATCATGCAGCACATCGAAGAGGCGGGCATCCACTCCGGCGACTCCTCGTGCGTGCTGCCCGCGGTGGATATTCCCGACTACCTGCTGGCCACCATGCGCGAGTACACCTTCCGTCTGGCGCGGGCGCTGAAGGTGATTGGGCTGATGAACATCCAGTTCGCCATCCCGCGCAATCCCATGGAGAGCACGCTGGGGGCGAACGGCAAGGGTGAAAAAGTATACGTGCTGGAGGTTAATCCCCGGGCTTCGCGCACCGTGCCTTATGTTTCCAAAGCCACGGGCGTACCGCTGGCCAAGATTGCCGCGCGCCTGATGACCGGGCGCAAGCTGCGGGAGTTTCTGCCGGAAAACGTGGAGCGAGCCACCGACCTGGGCACGGGTAACTGCTACTACGTGAAGTCGCCGGTGTTCCCGTGGTCAAAGTTTCCCGGAGTGGACACGGTGCTGGGCCCGGAAATGAAGTCCACCGGCGAAGTGATGGGCGTGGCCGACAATTTTGGCGAAGCCTTCGCCAAGGCGCAGCTGGGCGCGGGACAGACGCTGCCCACCAGCGGCACCGTATTTATCAGCGTGACCGACCACGACAAGCCGCACATCGCAGCCGTGGCCAAAAAGTTTGTGGATCTGGGATTCAAGCTGGTGGCCACCAACGGCACGGCCGACGTGCTGGAAGCTGCCGGGCTGGCTACGGACCGCGTGTACAAGGTGAAAGAAGGCCGTCCCAACGTGGTGGACTTGCTGAAGGGCGAGAAGATACAGCTGGTCATCAACACGCCGCACGGGCTGGAGCCGTGGTTCGACGAGAAAGCCATCCGGCGCGCGGCGGTTACCCATCACATTCCCACCATCACCACTCTTTCCGCCGCCCGCGCCGCCGCGGAAGGAATAGCTGCCCGCCAGCGCGGGCAGGTCAGCGTGCGCGCCCTGCAGCAACTGCACGCGGAGCGGCTGGCTTCGGCGGAAAGATAAGCTTTACCGCCGAGACGCACAGAGCGCTGAGCGGAGTTTTCATTTTCCGCGGGTAAAACTACAATAGCGCCATGCTACTGCACGGTATTTTCCCGCCGATTACGACGCCGTTCTATCCCGACGGCAGCGTCTATTACAAGAAGCTGGAAGCCAATGTGGCGCAGTACTCGAAGACGCCGGTGGCGGGGATTGTGGTGCAAGGCTCGACCGGCGAGGCCATCATGCTTTCCGACCAGGAGCGCCGCGACGTATTCAAAGCGGCACGCGAAGCGGCGGCGCCACACAAGGTGCTGATAGCCGGGACGGGCATCGAATCGGCGATTGAAACTCTGCGGCTCACAGAATACGCAGCCAGCCTGGGCTATGACGTGGCCATGGTGCGCACACCGCATTATTTCAAGGCACAGATGCATCCGCTCAATATGGCCACGTTTTTCCGCACCGTGGCTGACCGTTCACCGCTGCCCATCATGATTTACAACTTCCCGGGGGCCACCGGTTATGACATTCCAGCAGAAGTGGTGATCGAACTGGCCGAGCACGCCAACATCATCGGCATCAAGGAGTCGAGCGGCAATCTGGAAAAAATTCGCCGCATGGTGGAGGGCACGCGCCAGGTGAAGCGCACGGTCACGGTGACGGAGGTATTCGCCGCGGTCACGGGGCGAATGCTGGCCATGGAGCCCACAGCGGCCAATGGCGATGTGGTGCCGGTGGAGGCGCTGGGAGGTTCGGCGGCAACGGCCGTGCAGGCTCCTCCGAGGTTCAAAACCCGCACCAAGGAAGTGGGATTTCAGGTGACGGTGGGGGCTGCACACCAGCTGGAACCTTCGTTGCAGCTGGGCGCGGTGGGCGCGATCCTGGCTTTTGCTTGTCCCGCACCGACGGCGTGCTTTGAGATTTATGCGGCCTTCAAGGAAGGTGACCACCCCCTGGCCAA